>PWFE01000151.1 GCA_003554115.1 Haloferacaceae archaeon
CCACCGAGCGACAGAGGCCTCCCGGCGCTGCTCCGATTCGGCGTGATCAACCTCGATAAGCCCGCGGGGCCGTCCTCACACCAGGTCTCCGCGTGGGTCCGGGACATGCTAAACGAGACGCTGGCGACCGTCGATCCCGAGGGCCCGCCGATCCCCGGGGTCGCACACGCCGGAACGCTCGATCCGAAGGTCACCGGTTGCCTGCCGACGCTCACCGGGACGGCGACGCGGGCCGCACAGGTCTTCCTTGAGGGGCGAAAGGAGTACGTCTCGGCGCTCGAACTCCACGGGCCCGCCCCGAGCGACTTCGCGTCAGTCGTCGCCGAGTTCGAGGGGCCGATCTATCAGAAGCCCCCGCGGAAGAGCGCCGTCAGTCGCCGACTTCGTGTCCGCCGGATCCATGGACTTGACCTGCTTGAACTCGACGGCCGCCGGGGGCTGCTTCGAATCCGGTGTGAGTCCGGGACGTACGTCCGAAAGCTCTGTCACGACATCGGGTTGGCCGCCGGCGTCGGGGCGCACATGGGTCACCTCCGCCGGACCGCGACCGACCCGTTCGACGACCGGGACCTCCACACGCTTCAGGACCTCACGGACGCGCTCGCGTGGGCGGCCGACGGCGACGAGACGTTCCTCCGCGAGGTCGTCCGCCCCGCCGAGGAGGCGTTCGTCCACCTTCCCTCGGTGACGATCGCGCCCAGCGCGGCACGCACCGTCGCCACCGGCGCGCCGGTGTACGCCCCCGGCGTGATCGGGACCGCGGATCCGGTCGAGGACACCGCTGGACGGGCAGACGAGGCCGATGGGTCGCCCGACGATTCCGGCTCGGACGGCTCGCCGGACGTCGAACACGACGCGGCGGAGGAGGACCCGCTCGTCGTCTGTTACACCCCCGACGGCTCCGCGGTCTGTCTCGGGCGGCTCGTCGGTGACCCGGACGCGGACTCCGGGGTCGTCGTCGCGCTTGAGCGCGTCCTTTTATAACTCGACTCGTCGCAGGTTGGGTATGCAACTCGGAACCGCGGCCGCCGAGCCGGGGAGCGTCGCGCGTGGCTGGTTCGACGTCGCCGACCTGCCGACCGGGACGGCCGAACGGCTTCCGGTACTCATCGCCAACGGCCCCGATCCGGGCCCGACGCTCTGGCTGACCGGCGGGGTGCACGGCGACGAGGCGACCGGGATCGCGACGGTCCTCGACGCGATGGATGCCTTCGAGGCCTCCCTGTCGACGCTCGTCGGGGCGGTCGTGGCCGTGCCCGTCGTCTCGCCGGCGGGGGTACGGCGGAACGCCCGACACACCTACTACGACGACGAGGACCCGAACCGCCACTTCCCGGACGCCGATGCGAGTTCCGCCCGTCCGCCGAAACTCCAGGAGCGGATCGACGCGCGGCTCTATGAGGTCATCGTCGAGGGTCCGGCCGCCGCGGACGCGCTCGTGGACTGTCACACCGCCGGGGTCGCGAGCGAGCCGTTCGCGATCCGCGACCGCGTCCTTTACGGCGACCGTCGCACCGAGGCCGAGGCGGAGGCGCTCGCGGCGGACCTCGCGGCGCTCGTCGACGCCTTCGGCTTCCCGACGGTGATGGAGTATCCCGCCGCGGAGTACGTCGAGGAGAACCTCCAGCGGTCCGCCGCGGGCGCGGTCCTCAACGAGGCGGGGATCCCCGCGTTCACCGCCGAGTTGGGCGCACACAGCGTCGTCGACGACGAGCTCGCGGGGGCCGCGGTCGGGGGGATCCGCCGGGTCGCCGCCGAGTTAGGGCTGCTCCCGGCCGACGAGGTGGCGTCGTCGCCCGAGCCCCCGAACCCGCCCGTCCCGTTCCCCGTTCGGCGGTATCGTGGCCCGACCGCGGGGACGGCCGGGCTCGTTCGTCATCGAGTCGAGTCCGGCGAGGCGTTCGAGGAGGGTGACACCCTCGCGCGGGTCGTTTCGGCGACCGGCGAAACCCATGGCGAGATTCACGCGGCACACGACGGCTACGTGCTCGGCCGCGCGGAGGGGCTTGCGGTATATGAGGGCGACCCGATCGCGAGCCTCGCCGTGCGCGACGACGGCGACCTCGTCGTTCCGCGTGACTCGGCGGAGTGAGAGTGTGGCCGTGGGGTCCCGGCTCGCCCCCGAAGCGAAGTCCTTAATTACCGAACGCCCATCCGTTCGAATGCAGTCTGGGACCGTGGGGTAGTGGTATCCTCTGCGGATGGGGTCCGTAGGACTCGAGTTCGACTCTCGGCGGTCCCATTTTTATTTCGGTGCTACTCATTCGGAGCGGTGCGTAGATTGGGAGCGGGTGTGGGGTTCGAGATCTTACCGTTGGCGTCTAACTCGTCGTGGTGATCGCTCACGATCGTTCTTGACGGCGGGTCGGATGTGCACACTATCGATTTCCTAACTCCTCCGTCTTCGTGATTTTATACAGTAAACTTGGGGCGACGATCCCGGCGTGATCCTATGTCTATCGCCAACTCAACGGACTGCTCGCGCCAGCGGATCGACCCGGGGGGTCGGTCGCCGGTTAGGGGTGTGGCTAATGCCACATCTTCTAAGGGACCCACCACGCTGTCGCTTTACCGAACCACCCAGTACGCGTATGCTACTGTTATAAAATAGAGATCTTTTCAGAACCTTTTTGATCGATTATTCCACTATAATTATATTGCGTAATTAGTAGAATACAGATATGGAGCCTCGGCAGTTTGTTTATTTAGACACAGGAGCTGTTCGTAGTTTATTGGCATCGCACAGTATTGCAGCACCCGATGAAATTAGAGAAACAAAAAAACAGGTTACAGAAGGCGGGAAAGAAGTTGGGTTTGATGTCGGGTTTTCTGTTCCCGGACTCAGTAGTGCAAATTTCTCGGGAGATCTATCTGATAGTGAGATTGGAAAGAGTGTACTTGAGTCGAACAGAAAAGTGAACGAGCAGTATTTATTTAATATTTTACACGACACAGTAGAAAACAGTGGGGAATTAGAAGATTTTACTCAAAGCGAAAATTCCATATCCGCAAATACTGGAGATATTATAAAAATATCAGGTGAAGGTTCTATTGACGATATTTATACGATGATGTCTGTTTTTGAATATGTTCTAGAATATACTGGTGAAGACTCTGCGGAGGAAATTCGTGAGGCTAGAGAGATCGCATACGATGACAAAATAGGATTTAGTATTGATGTCCCCGAGACAACATATGAATTTGGTATGGTTCTGGGAACTGAAAATCTCTGGGTAAACTCTCGTGAGATGATGCAAAACTATGAATACACCATATTTGGACGGGTGAGAATGACATTACCAAAAGGTGAAAAATGGGACTATATGGACATTATGAGACTCGCATCTGTTATTTTGGATGATGATACGATGACTAAGGCTCGTAATACGATTACTAAATTTCTCGAGGGAATATCTAATATGTCTCCGTCAGTTGACTGGCCAGATCTAGAAGATGCATCTGAAAAGGGTCTTGATGAGTTTGAAGATGAGCAAATAGACACGTTCTCATCTGCAATTGGAGTGGAGATTGATCAAGACGATCTTTCCCTTGAGGGTCCCGGATTTGTTATTGAACCAATTGCGATCTACTGGTGACCAGCTCTGGAGGTTTTCAATGGAGCCGATCGTTCAGTACCCCCTGATAGGTAGTTTATAAATGGATACCATAATGAACATTCACCATGAGCGAGATTAGGTACTACTGTTACCCAAGAACCCAATCGCCCCCTGAGTTTTCTCACACAATTGCAGATGTTTTTCGAAAGCATGAGGAAAGGATATCGACGGAACAACTGGATGATGGCCTCAAAAGCGACGAGGTACTTGAAGTCCTTCGGGGAGATCTAGAAGAAATCGGCTTCAACGTAGAGAAAGGAAAAAAGAAGGATGAAAAGATCCACCGACCGGTACTGTTTGGGAAGAATGGAAAACCCCAACTGAAATACGAAGTGGATGGATATCACCCCAAGAAAAACTACGGACTCGAAGTCGAAGCTGGTCGTGCGTGGATGGGAAACGCGATCTACAGAGATCTAATTCAAGCGTCTGTAATGGTACAGATAGATACGCTCGTCCTTGCCGTACCGAACGTTTACAAGTATTCTGGCGGTGAGAATTCTGCGTTCGATCTCACCCGAGATGTTGTCGAAACAATATACACTACAGAGCGGTTCGATCTCCCATTTAATACGATTCTTATTGGTTATTAAGAAGCGATCAGAACATCTCGCCAATCGAGAGCTTCGCCTGTTGAATTTCCCGATGACTCCCACCCCCATGCCACCGTACAGTCGGTAGCCTCGACGCCGGCACAGTCGCCGTCTTGAGGATCTGTGGCCCCGCTTACGAACCCGGTACACGGCGAACCCGTATCGACCGCCCTGCTGCTGAAGCCGATCGTGGTACTTCTTGTAGATCTTGAACTTGCCCGGTTATCCGTCCGCGTGTCGCCGGACTGTCGCTTTGAACTCCCACGGTACGCCCTGCTTCGGTCCATCGTACCAGCTCGTATCCCGCCGCTTGCCGTCCTCGTTGCGAGCGGTCCCGACGACGATCCACCGATGAGCGTCGGGATCGATGCGCCACACACGCATTTGATCGAGAGCGAGCAGAACATAAGGGACGCCTGTGATGAGCTAGATCCGACGGCATTCCAGCGGTTCAATACGGACGTGATCGGTCTACGCTATCGAACGGGAATAAAAGTAAGTGGAAATAAAAACTACAAGCTATTTTTTACTACCCAGAGAGCTCGTAGTCGACAGACGAAAGAGTACTAGACGTCGAGCCACTGTCAAAAACGAGTCTAGCCGTTCCTTCAACACCATTGCTACCGTCTTCTCCGAGTCCATCGTCCGTTCCGTAGTCAATTGTACCTCCCGCAGTGAATGAGTCGCCGCTGCCACTGGAAGATACACTTCCAAGGTCAAAACCGGACCCAGAGGTGTCAGAGACTCGGAGGTCGTCATCAGCGATGTTCTCACCTGATTGGTGCGTGAACGTCACATTGCTATCACCGTCGAAGTCGCCACTAATCCTCGCACTGGGCGTCGTATCACTGATCGAATCGCCCAATCCGAGCACGAACGTTCCGATGACGGCCGCGAGGATCACGGTAATCGCGACCATCAGGATGACCCCAATGACCGGCGACACCGCCTTGTCGTCGTTGAATA
>PWFE01000032.1 GCA_003554115.1 Haloferacaceae archaeon
AAATTTAGGTACTACTACTGTTGTTACTATTTTACAACCCGTTATGTAGTTACTGGTTATTCGTGATAGAATAGACACACAAGCAATCCCTAGCACCGTCACACAAACTACGAGCCTGCGGATCACAGCGGGGTGAAAATACAGAACAGCGAGTAGCGAGGTTACTCGTCGACTTCGAAGACGGCGACACTCTCGACGGTCAATCCCTCTTCGGCCGCACGCGACTCACCAGAAACAAGGTCGGTTGCGTCGACAGTTTTGTCGATTCCCACCGTCTGGGTCTCCGAACCGAAGTTGAGGATGACGACGTACTCGCCGGCCTCGCTTTCGCGGCCGAAAGCGACGACCTCGTCGCTGTCGGCCTCATAGTTGATTCGCTGGAGGTCACCATTAAAGCCGAGCGATGGATGCTCATCGTGCAGCGCGATCAGGTCATCGTAATGCTCACGGATCTCCTCGCGGGCGTGATCCCACGCGAGATGATCACGTCGACCGCGCTGGCCGATCTCTTGGCCGCCGTACAGCATCGGAATCCCCGGCAGCGTAAACAGCGCGCCAGCGGCGGCTTTCGTCGCGTCGTCGCCACAGTCGACGATATAGCGCGTCTCGTCGTGGTTTTCGAGATACAACATGAACGCGGCGTGATCCGGAAAGCCCGAACGGGTGCGCCCCTCGACGGCATCGAGAATCGCATCGGCGTCTTGGTTGCCGGTTCCGACCTGCCGGAGCGTAAAGTAGAGGGTTGTATCGAAGTGGATGTCGAACATCCCCTCGTGGAAGTCGGCGATGTACGGAATCGTCTCATCGAGCAGGAGGAACTCCGGATCCTTGGTTTTGAGCCGTTCGCGCATTTCTTTCCAGAAGGACTCGGGGACGGCCCACGCCATATCACACCGGAAGCCGTCGGCGATTTCGGCCCAGGTGTCGACCGCCTCAAGTAGATGCTCGCGGACTTCGAGGTTCGTAAAGTCGAAGTTGGCGATGTACTCCCAGCCGAAGTAGGTGCCGGGCTCGCCGTTGTCTTGCCATTCGTACCAGTCGTAGTACTCTGAGTCAGGGTTCTGGTAGGCGTCTTGGAAGTGTGGGTGATCCCGCGCAGAGTGGTTCATCACGAGATCGAACAGGACGGACATCCCGCGCTCGTGGGCGGCCTCAACGAACGCCTCGTAATCCTCGCGGTCGCCGAGGTCCTCGGCAATCGAAAAGAAGTCCGTGATGTTGTAGCCGTGCGGCGCGCCGTCGTGCTGCAAGACAGGTGTAAGCCACAGACAGTCGACGCCCAACTCCTCGATGTAATCAAGCCGCTTTTCGAGGGCTTCGAAGGTGGTTTCGGCTTCATCGTCGTCCGAGGCATAGCCGCGGACGTAAATTTCGTACAGTGTGACCTCAGTGCCCCACTCCGGCGGGTCATTCAGCCGGTGGACTGAAAAATCGCCGGTTGCAGCCACCCCGCCGTCGGTTTTGAGGTCGCCACTGAGTCGGTCAACGCTGATGGCGTCAGCCACGCTGTAGCTATCGCCGACGGCGACCGCATGAACGCGAGCCTCGCCCTCGATCACATCGAGCGGAATCCGGAGTTCGCGGTCATCGATCGTCACATCGCGTTCGGAGATCTCAGTTCGGTCATCGAGCAAGAACTCCACGTCGATCTCGTCGACATCCCGCGTCGAGTCAGGATGGGGTTTCGGCGTCGCGGTGATTACGGCCTCGTCGCCGACGATCTCGGCGTCGAGTCGGATGCGTGGTCGACCCTGTCCCTCGCCGCCCGATTCGCCGAGCGCAGCCGACCCCGACCCAGAGCCACTGACGCCGCCGGATTCGAACGGGCGCGCAGAGCCACTCTGGCCACTGTAGCCGCTGTAGCCGCTGTAACCCGAGCGGCCAATCCGACCCGAGCCTTCACCGGTGGGTCGACGGTCGCTCGGGAAGACGCGAACGGTGAGGTCGAATCGGTCTTCGGGCGTTCGGAGCGTCGCCGTATAGCGACCTGGCACGTCGGGGATGAACTCCTCGACGGCCTCATCGCCAAGGGTCGCCTCGCTGGCGAGTGGTGCTTCACTGATTGTCCAACTGTAGGCGGCGTCGGGATCAGGGTCCCGGGGGGCGAGCTGGATACTGTCGCCAACCGCCATGAACTGCGGTGGTCCTGGATGGTCCATATCTCTATCAACACACACCGTCACTTTGGTCTTATGTATTTGGAATGTACAATTGATCCGAATGCTAACCATCTATCCGCATTATTAATTGTATTTTAATACCACATTTTCACACACGGAGTGACATCGGACCGAAACTGATCAGCCAATCATTCATAATATTTTATAACAGATCGAGTGTGTGAGCCGCCAATACTTTGTTGTAGACCACCAATCGGGGAGTATATGCGACTCCGAACTGCGTTGAACGAGTACAAACGCGACGGTGCTCGACGCTTCCCTGAGGAGGCCCGAACCACCGACGGCGCGTTTTCGGCCCACGGGGACCGACTGGTCTACGTCGACCCTGACGGAAGTCTCCGTGATTATTCGTCAGCGCTTTCTGGACTTTACGGCATCGACAGATCGCGGTTGGGCATCGAAACCGCTGAGGGAACACAGTGGTTCGACGAGTTTTCGACCGTTAGACAGCACTACTACCGCGAAACCAACGTGGTCGAAACCGAGTATGACGCCCACGGCTTTACGGTCCACCAGTACGACCTCACGCTCGGTCGCGCCCACCTCACACACGTCGAACTCCGGGGTGCGATCCCAGCGGACGCCGAGCTGACGGCGTTTCTGACGTTCGCCCCCGAGGGCAGAGAGACACAGGTTGGTCGACTGATCCACGAGAACGTCGGTCCCGATGACACCAAAACCGTCGAGGTGTTCCATCGGTCCGAACACGACTATGTCACTGCCTCGAACGGGATCACCGACGTCCGGGGTCAGATTCCCGAGCGGTTCGAAGAAATCCTCTCGGAGGATGCCTACGAGTTCCCGCGGGATGCTGTTATCAACCGCTTTGAGGACACTCATCTCAGCGGTGATGTCGTTGTCAATGCGCCGCTCGAACAGACCGGTCGAGCGGCCAAAACAACGCTTGTCACCCAGATTTCGGATCACGACACCCTCAACCGAGCCGAGGCTCTCGCCGACATTCGGCGGTGTGCTGAAGCCCACCGAACAGCCGACGACATCCGAGATGCTGGACGCGAGCGTGCAGAGGTATCGGTGCCGGCTTCGGCTCCGAACAGCAACGTCGTTCGGGCGGATCTGCGGGCGCTGTCGTTGCTTACTGCCCCGACCGGTGCGCACATTGCAGCCCCCGAGTTCGATCCGTTTTACAGCCATTCGGGCGGCTACGGCTACACGTGGTTCCGTGATGAGGCTGAAACCGGCCGAAACCTGCTGGATGCCGACCGTCTGCTCGATCTCGGTCTCTCCCAACAGATCCAGAAAACGGCCGAGTTTTTCTGTCGAACCCAACAGCCCGACGGCTCGTGGTCACACCGGGCGTGGGCCGTCGACGGCTCGCTCGCCCCAGGGTGGGCACACAGCCGCCTCGAAGGCGCGGGCAACGACGAGTATCAGGCCGACCAGACCGCCAGCGCAGTCGCCTTCTTGTCGACGCTGCTGTCGGAACGCGGCGAGAGTCTCGACGACGAGTTGAAGGACTCGATTCGCGAGACCGTCGACGCCGCTGTCGGCGTTCTGGACGAAACGCTCGAAGACGACGGGCTGCCCGGGCGTTCGCAGAACCTCTGGGAGAACATGGAAGGTCGGTTTACGCATACGGCCGCCAGCTATCTGCTGGCGTACGCGACGGTAGCCGATGCGCCATTCGACGACGAACTGACCGCGCATGCCCGCCAGCAGGCCGAGACAGTCGTCGACAGTCTCGATCTGCTTTGGAGCGAACAACGCGAGTGTTACGGACTGCGATTGAACAAAAGCGGCAAAATCGACAACCGGGTTGATTCGGCGACGTTTGCGATTGTCGAGGCACTCGTTGCCTACGACCGCATTGCCGACCTTGAGGAACCGCTCGTCGACCGGCTGGCCGATCACATTCGGAACGTCTTCGAGATGCTGTACCGCAATCCAGACGACACCGAAGTTGCCGGGCTTGCTCGCTTCGAGGGCGACACCTGGCGGTCGGCCGGTCAGTCCGGCGAGAAAGTCTGGAGCGTCTCGACGGCGTGGGGAGCCAACGCGGCCGCCGACCTCGGTGTCTTGTTGGAAGCCTACGACCGTGAAAAAGAAGCCGAAGAGTACATCGAGATTGCCGAAACGCTGTACTCGCTGTTGTTGCCCGATGGTCCGCTTGCGAGTCACGCAGGCTATCTCGCCGAGCAGGTTTTCGACAACGGTGAACTCGATGGGGCCTCACCACTCGGATGGTCCCACGCCCTGCGGCTCCGGTCGACTGCCGTCCTGCGTGAACAGAACGCGCTGCCGGTTTCGACGCCAGCACCATCGGGTCCGATGAGCCGACCGCGCTGGACGACCGGCGAAAAGTACGGCGTTGCCACGGTGGCCGACCACGGCCTTGCGGAGCCCTCGAAAGTATGGTATACGCTCACCGAGGGCGCACTCACTGAGGTTCGGTTCCCGCGTGTCGACCTGATGAACCTGCGGACAGTCGACTTTATCATCAGCGATACGAACGAGAAGTCGACCTACACGGCTCGAACACACAACGAAACCCGGATCGACGACAAAAATGACACCATCGAACGCCGCGTCGAGCCAACCGATGACGACGCGCTGTTGTTCCGCCACGTCATCACTGAACGCGGCGACGGCCGCGGCCACAGATGGCAACTCACCGTTGAGTATGCGATTGATCCGAACCACGACGCCCTGTTGGCCGATGTCGAGTTTGACGCACGCGACGACAACGAGTACGAACTGTATGCGATTGCTGATGTCTCGCTTACCAACACCGGCACCCGTGACCGAGGCTACCGGCTCGGTGAGACCGGCAACTACCATCTGGCTGCCCGCGACTCCGAAGCATACGACACCGGCTCGGAACCGATTCTGACCGATGAAAACGGCAACACCTACAGCGTCGCCGTCGCGATGACGACAGCGAGTCGGTTCGATTGGGCGACTGTCGGTTCGGCCGGCTCAGATCACCTCTCGAAGCTGTTTTCGGAGGGCAAACGACCAACGCCGAACGACAGACTTGACGACGACAACATCGTACTCGCCGGGCGGATCGGCGAGGGAGATGTACACGAGACGGTTGCGGTCGGCTTCGGTGAGAACGCCGATACGGCTGCCGCACTCGGTGAGGCCGAAGGCGCGCTCGCGCGAGGCTACGAGAACGTCAGAAGCGAGTTCGCCGAAACGTGGGTCGACTTTTTGGCAGACAAACCGTTCCCTGATTCGGTCACCGGCGACGACGACCTGCTTGCACAGTACAAAAGCTGTCTGATGGCACTGCGGGCAGTCGAGGACAAAACGTACATGGGTGCCGGCATCGCAAGCCCCTCGGTGCCGTGGGGCGAGGCAGTCACCGCCGACGAGCCCAAAGGCTACGGCTACAACTTCGTCTGGTCGCGAGATCTGTATCAGGTCTTTACCGTCTTCGAGGCGGTCGGCGACCTGAAAACGGCGACCGACGCGCTACAGTACATCTATGAGTACCAACAGGACGACGAGGGCTTCATTCCACAGAACACCTACGTTAACGGCCGAACCCGGTGGGGCGGCGAGCAGATTGATAACATCTCGTTCCCGCAGGTAATGGCCTACCAGCTGGCCGAAGACGGCGTTGAGTTCGACGACGTCGAGTACGGCTACATCAACGTCAAACGCTCGGCGGACTACGTTGCACGCAACGGGCCCGCCACGGCCCAAGAGCGGTGGGAAGAAGAAGCAGGCTACTCGCCGTCGTCGATTGCCGCCGAGATTGCAGGGCTGGTGTGTGCGGCTGATCTCGCCATCGAGGAGGGCGAGGAGGCCGACGCCCTGCCGTGGCTTGCGCTTGCCGACGAGTGGACCGAGCGCGTCGAAGAGTGGACGGCCACCGAAACCGGCACCAAGTTGCATACAAACACGCCGTACTACGTCCGAGTCACCCGTGACGGCAACCCCGAGGCGGGCCACCTCCGAACGCTTGCGAACGCCGGGCCGACGCTTGATGAGCGCGAAATCATCGACGGCGGCTTTCTCGAACTGACGCGACTGGGGATCAAACCCCACGACCACGAGGTAATCGAAAACTCACTGGTCGAAGTCGACGAAACCATTCGGGTTGATACACCCCAAGGGCCCGCGTTCTATCGGTACAACGGCGACGGCTACGGCGAGCGCGGCGAGGAAGCCGAGGGCGCGCCGTGGTCGGTCGAAACGAAAGGCAAAGGTCGACTCTGGCCCATCTTCACCGGCGAGCGCGGCGAATACGAGTTGATCGCCGGCACCGATGAGGGCGAACTTGAGCCCCAATCAATGCTGGAGACAATGGCTGGCTTTGCCAACAGTGGCCGGATGATTGCCGAACAGGTCTGGGATCGCCACATCGAAAACGACTACAACTGGGATATCGGCGAAGGCACCGGCTCGGCTACGCCGCTGGCGTGGAGTATGGCCCAATTCATCCGACTGGCTCACGGTATCGACGAGGGCCACCCTGTCGAGATGCCCACGGCCGTCGAAAACCGGTATCTCAAAACCGAGCGATCGGCCAAACCCTCGCTCCGGGTCGAAAGCAAAATCGTCGACGACAGCCTCAAACTCACCGGCGAGACTGACGGCGAACTGCTCGCGGTGAAAGTCGACGACGAGGCGGTTATCGAGACAGTCGAAGACGGGGAGTTCTCACTGCGGCTGCCGATTACACACGGCGAGGTTCCAGTTACTGTGGCTGCTGCAAGCGACAGCGACCTTCGGGTTGCGGGAACAGCAGTCGAGCGGTTTACGATCTAACTTCGCTTGTCGCGCGGTTTTTCCTACTGGCTCTCCTAAAGCGTGTATGTCGACCTACCGACGCCGCAGCAGAATCCGGGCCCCGCTCGATAAGGTTTGGGCGTTTCATTCGACAATTGATGGCCTCGAAGCACTCACCCCCGACTGGATGGGTTTGAACGTCGAATCCGTCCGCACACCCGACGGCCACGACAGCGAAACGCTGGTTGAAGGCACCGAAATCACGATGGCCTCGCGGCCTTTCGGAATCGCACCAGAAACGCGCTGGATTTCACGGATCACTGATCGCCGGGAAAGTGAGGGCTACTGCATGTTTCGAGACGATATGCTCGGCGGTCCGTTTGGCCTCTGGATTCACACCCACGAGATGTACGGCGACGGCAATGAAACAGTGCTGATCGATACGGTCGAGTACGAACTCCCCTCGGCAGTCGACCGACTCAACCCGCTGGCTGTGGTTGGGTTCGGACCAATGTTTCGGTATCGCCATCGGAAAACAAAGGAGTTGCTCGAATCGAGTGCAGGCGAGGAATAAAAAGCCGCGAGCGGCCTACAGCAGGTGGGCGAGGAGGACGGTCGCCAATCCGAAGTAGATCACGAGCGCGGTCACGTCTTTGACAGTCGTGACGAGTGGGTCGGCAACGGCTGCAGGATCGTAGCCAGCCTTGTTGGCCAGCCACGGAATCACATAGCCGACAGTGCTTGCGATCACACAGACTGCCACGAGCGAGACGAAGATGACAAACGCGATGGTGCCTGCATCGGCTGTCTCACCGCGAAGGCCAGCGATCCACCCGTAGGCTGCCAGTGCGCCAATGCCACCGATTATCAGCCCAATCGTGAGGCCGACTTTCGCTTCGCGGGCGAAATGCCGCATCGCGTTGCGGTCATCAATGTGGCCAAGAGCCATCCCGCGGACGAAAATCGTCGACGCCTGTGTCCCGACGTTGCCGCCCATATCCATAATAACAGGGATGAAAAACCCGAGGACGATAACGGCATCAAGCGTTTCTTCGAAGCCTTCGATCACCAATCCAGCGGCCAGTCCACCGGCCAGTGCGACCAACAGCCACGGCAATCGAAGTTTCAGAATCTTCGACAGCGACGACTCAAGAATGAGTTGGCTCCGGTTTTCCTCGATTTCAGTGAACGAAAAGCCGGCCGATTTCAGAATGTCTTCGGTTGCTTCGTCTTCGACAACGTCCAACATTGATTCCGACCGAAGCACGCCCACAAGCACACCATCGTCGTCGACAACCGGGATTGCCGAAAAATCAAGCTCGCTTATCTGCATCGCTGCCTGTTCGACGTCGACACCTGCATTGATCGTAACGAGGTCCGTCTCCATGACGTCGGAGACTTCGATATCCTCAGGTGCGTTCAGAAGCTCTCGAAGCGACAGCACACCGACTAGCTTGTCGTTCGGATCGGTGACGTACAGGTAGTAAATCGTCGTCTCGTCGTCGGTAGGTGCAAACTCTCGGAAGCGTTCGACGGCGATCCCAACGAACGTATCGCTCCGAACGCTGACATACTCATCGTCCGTAATCTGTCCAACTGTATCAACGTGTTCTTGCATCGTATCCTCCCGTGGGTTCGCCTGTATAGTGGACGTTCAAAAACGCTTCAGCAACAGCCGTAACTGAATCAACAGCTCTCGACAGCTCATCAATGGGTTCGTATGTATTAGAATGCATACGCCGAAAAGTTAGACTTGTCTAATATAATACTGTCCGTTTGATTATATATTTGTGAATAGATACCATGATGAGGTGCAACACACACCGTTCTGCGGTGCACGTGTGTTCGCTAAAAGGGTTGGCGTCGACCGCAGACCGGTTCAGCGAAGCGCCGATTCGAGCGGTGGAACAATCTGTTTTTTGCGTGACATTACACCAGGAAGGAACGATTCGCCATCAGTGAGTTCCGCATCGAGTGCGTCACCGACACGGTCGATCTGCTCGCCGACCACGAACGCTGTCGAGGCCTCTTCAAGCAGATCAGTCACGACCAAGACCAGAATATCATAGTCGCGTTCGTCGACGATTTCGCCCATCGCCTCGCGGATCGCCTCGCGCTGATCAACAACGGGATCGGGATCGACGGTTTCGACCTGGCCGATACCGACGGCCGTTTCGCCAAACTCGAACTCCTTGAAATCGCCCAGTACCATCTCACGGGGTGTTTTCTCGCCGAGTTTGCTTTTCTGTGCGAGCAGCTCTTTGCCATATGCTTCGATGTCGACGTCCGCGATGTCGGCCAGACGCTCGGCGACGACGCGATCCCGCTCGGTTGTGGTTGGCGAGCGCAGAATGACCGTATCGCTCACCAGCCCACTGAGCAAGAGGCCCGCCGTCTGGCTGTCAACTTCGACGCCACGTTCGTCGTACAGATCGGCGATAACCGTCGCCGTCGAGCCGACAGGTTCGATTCGACAGAAAATGGGCTCGCTCGTCGTTACATCCCCGAGGCGGTGATGGTCGACGATCTCGGTAATTGTGGCTTCGCGCGCGCCATCGACTGTCTGGCTGTGTTCGTTGTGGTCGACGAGAATCAGTTGTTCGTCGGTGGCATCCTCCAACAACAGCGGTTCCTCGACATCCCAGTATTCAAGGACGAACTCGGTTTCGGGGTTGAGTTCGCCGGCTCGTGCCGCGACAGTCGAGTCGTCGTCGGTGGCTTTCAGGCGTGCGTAGGCGAGTGCCGAACAGATCGCATCCGTGTCTGGGCCCCGGTGGCCGATAACGTAGGTCCGCATAGCTGACACAGACGGACCCCCGAAGCAAAGGTGTTTCATTGATTCCGCGGTCGGTCCGTGATTCACACTCAGCGTTTTTATATGCCGACAGCCAACTCGGCGTATGGATCTCGATATCGTCGACCTCGATCATGTCGCCATCCGGGTGACGGATATGACGCGCGCACTCGAATTCTATCACGAGTTGCTCGGCTTGGAAATCCGCGACCGCGAGCGATTCGAGGCGGGTGAGGTTCCGTACGTCGCGGTTGTCGCTGGCGGTCGACACATTCATTTGGTACCGACCGACGAGCCCGTCGACGTCGTCGGTGAGCACCTCTGTCTGCTCGTTCGGTCGAACGAACTAGAGACACAAGCCGAACTCGAACAGCTGCTCGACAAACTGCGGGAGGCAGGCGTCACTGTCGAAGACGGCGAACCGTACAAACGGTACGGCGCATACGGCCGCGACTGGGCGGCGTACGTCCGTGATCCCGACGGTCGACGCGTTGAACTCAAACTTCACTAAGGTGGTTACTCGTCGATAGCGATATCGAACCGCGCGCCGCCCTCGTTGCTATCGGTGGCCTCGATTTCCCAGTCGTGGCCTTCGATCACTGACTGGACGATGGACAACCCCAGACCCGTGCCGTTGCCACCAGTGTGGCCGTGCTCGAAAATCTTGTCCTGTTCGTCCGCAGGGATCCCCGGCCCATCGTCGGCGACAGAGACGGTTTGGCCGGCCAACTCGACGCGTATCCCGACGTCTTCGCCGGCGTGAACAATCGAATTTTTAAACAGGTTCTCGAAGGCCTCTTTCAGCCTCGATTCGTCCGCCTCAATGACGGTATCAGACTCAAACCCGACCAACTCAATGGTCGCCTCATACGTTTCGACGCTCTCCCAAGCACCGGTGACGACGGTTTCGAGATCGACTGGCTCCAGTTCGCCAACCGCTCGTCCTTCACGGGCCAGCGTCAACAGATCGTTCAGCAGCCGCTCCATGCGGTCGGCGGCGTTGACAGCCGGTTCGAGTTGGTCGATGTTGCCGGTCTCTAGTACCAGATCTAGATAGCCAGTGATCACGTTTAGTGGGTTCTGCAGGTCGTGGCTGATCACTGATGCGAACTGTTCGAGCTGCTCGTTTTGGCGTTCGAGTTCCGCCCGCTGTCGACGCCGTCGTTCCATATGACCGATGAGTTCGCCAACCGCCTGCAGCCGCTGTCGGGCCTCTTCAGTCCACTCTCGGGGCCGGTCGACGGTGAGAACGATCACCCCCGAGAGCTGCCATTCGATCACAATTGGTAAGGCGAGCAGCGTTCCGCTGTCGACATCCACATCCAGCGTCCCGTCGCTGAAATCGGTCCACTCGATGGCTTCGTCATGCGTGGGTGGTGCGTGTTCGCCGGGGTCGTGCTGGCCGCCGTCAGTACTCGACCGTTCGAGACTGTGCACGTCGACACAGACGGAGGCGAACTGCTGGAGTTGGCTGGAAAAGCCCGGAAACCGCTCGCCGTCGATGGTGTCGGTGCCGATTCCGAACAGTCGCCGATGGATTTCGGTCTCAGTCACCTCGCTGTCAGTCCAGCCGTGCAGCAACGACAACGTGCTGTTGTCGACGCTGTAGATCAGACACTGGCTGGCATCGATTTTTGTCGCCAACGACTGGAGTGCCCACTCGGTTTTCATATCGACTTCGTCGTCGGCCGCACCCATCAGTGACCGCGACACGTCGAGTGTGATTCCGTCGAGATCGACTGACGGCGTCTCCAAGTCGGCAAGCCGGTCGACCAGCCCGTCAATTCCGTCCATGCCGTCGGCATTTGATCTCTCGGGATCGGTCGATGCAGCCGTCGACTCCGGGTTCGCGTACTGTTTATAAATGACGTCGGTGACGCCAGCCCGAAACGCCGCACGAATAAAGCCGATATCCTCGGTTGCAGTAAACAACAGAAACGGCAGTCGCTCGTTTTCGGCCCGGACGTCCTGAAACAGTTCGAGGCTGCCGCTGTCGGGGAGTTGGTCGGACGCAACCACGCACTCAACGCTGTCGATGGAATCCATCGCCTCGGCAGCAGAGTCTGCGGTCTCGACTACCCAGTCGGGTTCACAGGCCGCCGCAACGTCGGCCTGAAAAACCGGGTCGGGCTCAACGTAGAGCAGCCGAGATGAATCCCCCCGATAACTCATAATAACCACTATTCGTGAAGGTTGTATCAACGTTCCTATCTAGTTATCACTACTGATTATATATCGGGGGTTCGACCCGGTGAGACTGTCGGAAACAGCTTCAACAGGAGATGTCGACCGACCCGCTGTGTTTATACATCTGATGACATGCTAGTTGCCGCCGACTGTTGTCGACGCAGAGTCGACGGTAGCGCACAGCCACAACCACAGAGTCGAAGTTAGCGTACAGACGCGATCGCAGAGATTCCCCTGCCGGGTGGATTTTCGATCATTCCTTCGGGAGCGACAACGAGCAGGCCGACGACGAGAGCAACCGCAAACGCAACCATGACAAGCATGAGAATGCTGATTTTGTTCATCGGTTCGGGAGTACAGCACAGTGGCCTGTCCTGATTGCTGATCGGTTCATTACCGTACAGATAGCCTACGAGAAGTATAAAGCCTTGTACACGTGAACACCACGGGTTCTCAGGCGATATCGCGACTGGTATCGATAGAGACACCGCTGGCCAGTTTGAGCTTGATTGTCTCGTCCAGTGCACGACCGCCGCGGAACTTCGGCACCGAAAGACGGTTGACGATTTCAGTTCCCTGGGTTTCGGTGGTGAGTTCGAAAACGACATCGGCCATATGCTCAGTGACATCCCGTAACACCGGAACCGAACGCCCATCCATCGCGTGCAGAATGGCTATCGATTCTGTGTTTCGCATCTGCGTCTGTAGCTGGTTCAGAAAGTACCGATACCGGCTCGGATCTTGTCGTTCGAGCGGATCCAGCGAGTCGATAATCAGTGTCGACTCCGAGCTGAGCGTCCCCATGAGCTTGTTGGCCTTATCAAGGGGTGCCTCAACACCGATATCTCGTATCGTTGGCTCGCCGACGCGCGTATACTGGCTCGTTCGGTCGATGGCGTCCTGGACGGCCTGATCTGCGCGGATCGTCGTCAGATACAGTGTCATCCGCACCGCCGTCACTTCGTACAGCAGTAGCTCCGACTGACTGGCTGGATCGGCCGAAAACAGGACGATGCTCCCGGTTGGGATGCCACCGTCGAGCTGTCGATCCAGCACGTCGATCCCAGTCGAGAGACGTCGACTCATCACGGACAGATGGTGTTGAACTGAATTAAACGTACCTCCCGAATTATCGAAACTGAAATCTTTCGTGTAAAAATAAAGGCCATTTTCGACCGATATCGGCAGCTCGTCCAGCCCCGACGTGCTACCGGTCCAAACGCTGGTTAGTCCTGACAGCAGCCGCCAGCCTCGCCACCGAAGTCGACGGCGATCTCGGCGGAAATCGCGTCGTTGACCGCCGCAAGGCGATCTTGGAGGGCCGCTTGGGCGTCGAGATACTCCTTCATCACCGGCAGGTTGTGGAGGTTTCGTTGGGCGTCTTGGACTTCGCGCATCGATTGGCGATCCGCACGGCCCGCCTCCCGATCCAACATGAACTCATGTCGGAGCTGTTCGAACTCGCGGATCAGCTCTTGGGCTTCGGCGTCGTTTTTTACCGCTGTGTCGGCTTCGATAAACGCCTCGTGTTCGGGACTGTTGGCGATCTGTTCGCCCAGTTCTCGGCCCAAATCTTCGAGTGTTGCAGTATCGACGCTCATACCCGTTTGTGGGGATCGAGCGGCTTAGATGTGCCGGAATACGGGACTCCGAGACCGACCATGCTGGACAGCCGGCGTCTATTGGCTCAACCGAGGGGCTTAGTACCGTTGGTCGACCTATTGTGGCTGTGTCAATACTCGCGCTCATCGTGCTGACAGTCGTCTCGACGGCGATTGTCTGGGCCGGTAGTCGCCTACTGGATACGGCCAGCCAGCGGCTCGCACTCTACTACGGGCTGCCCGCCGTCGTTCAAGGAGCCGTTATCGTTGCTATCGGATCGAGTTTCCCCGAGCTTGCGAGCGTTGTCCTTGCGGTACTGATCCACGGTACCTTCGATCTCGGCGTCGGAACGATTGTTGGCTCGGCGATTTTCAATATTCTCGTGATTCCAGCGGTAGCCGCGCTCACCCGAAGTCCGCTCCGAGTCAACCGAGCGGTTGTTTATAAGGAAGCACAGTTCTACATGCTCTCGATTGCCGTGCTGTTGCTCACGTTTTCGTTCGGTGTGATCTACAACACCAACGGCTCGACAAGCGTCTCGGAGATCGGTCGACCGCTCGCGTTGATCCCACTGGCGGTCTACGGGCTGTATCTGTTCATCCAGTATCAGGATATCGTCGACTACGAGCCACCAATCAACACCGAAACGATTGTCATCTCTCGTGAGTGGCTACGGTTGGCTGTCGCGCTTGTGCTTATTGTGATCGCCGTCGAGGGGCTTATTCGGGCAGCCCTCGGCTTCGGCGAACTGTTCGATTCACCCGAGTTCATCTGGGGGCTCGTCATCGTCGCCGCCGGAACCAGCCTGCCGGATGCGATTATGAGCGTTCGTGCTGCTGCCCGCGATGAAGGAGATGTGAGTTTGGCGAACGTCCTCGGGAGCAACACGTTTGATCTGCTCGTCGCGCTGCCGGTCGGTGTGATGCTAGTCGGGACGGTAACTGTCGACTACGCGCTGGCGGTGCCGATGATGGGCGTGCTCACACTGGCGACGATCATCCTCTTTACGCTGATGCGAACTGATCTCGCAATCACACGCCGGGAAGCATGGGTGCTAGCCGGTAGCTACGGGCTGTTTGTCGTGTGGATCGCCATCGAAACGGTTGGGCTGGTCGATACGTTACCCGGCGTATAACACCTGAAAGATGGGTGTCGACGCATACGGTAGCGTGACATCCGGTCGAGTCCCGCTCATTTGGCCCCTGCGTGGGCTGTTAGTCACTGATTTCAAGGCGTCGCCACATCTGATCAGTCAGAAACAACACGGCGAGCCCGCCTGCAAAGAGGCCGGCCGACAGCCCAACCGAACGATATCCGACAGACGTTCCGACCCACAGCGCAACCGCAAACAGCATACTCGCCCAGAGACTCACTGAGACGAACCACGTCCCAATAGTATCCGGCGATGTGAGCCACCGGCGTACCGTATTGAGCGGGTGTGTTTGGCGGGCGGACATGAATGATATACTGAATTGAATGCTGATAAGTATGCACTGTCTACCGGCCACCACCGAACGAGTAGGAACTGCCTACGGCCGGTCTCGATAGCCAATGGCCCGAGTAGGCCTGTTGGTCGTGGTTCTTAGAGCTGTGCGTCGACGAACGCAACGAGGTCTGTCAGCTCCTCGCGGCTCACACCATGGGCCGTCTCATACACGTTGTACCCAACAGCCGCGCCCAGCTGCTCGAACCGCTCGGCGGCAGCCTCTGTGCGCGCTGCCGGAATGATCTGGTCGGCACTCCCGGCAGCGATAAAGACAGGTTTGTCGACGATTCCGTCCGGATTGAGCTTACGGTGTGAGGCCGGTAGATAGCCGTGGAGTGCGACAACCCATTGGAAATCGGTCGGGGACTCCAACAACAACGACATGCTGGTGATTGCCCCCTGACTGAACCCAAGCAGGCCGAGTCGCTCGGAGTCAAGTCCGTAGGCGTCGACGGCCGCCTCAACACTGTCGGCGATCAGCCCGAGGCTCCGCTCGAAATCACCCTGATGAGGTTGGCTCTGGTGGAGTCCACCGCCCGAGAGATCCAACTCGTACCACGTATACCCGCCCTGTAGCCGGTCGGGTGCCCGGAGGCTGATAACGTGCAAGGAATCCGGAAGCTCGGCGGCAATCGGCAACAGGTCCTGTTCGTTGGCTCCTCTGCCGTGCAAAACGAAGACAGCTGGCGAGGGGCCCGCACTCGCTGTTTCGGGCTCGATATGGACGGATTCGAGTGGTAGCTCGCTCATACTGGCTTCTAACGCTGCCAGTCGTATTAATGGGGGAGTAACAGTCGTGTCACTGGACAGGTCCCTAATAAGTAGGAAGTTCCTAACCGCCTGCTCAGCGGTTCTCAGCGAGCTTGGCGGCGATCCGCTGGGCCCCTTGTGCGGCTGCGAGATCCGGTCGATCCGCTGCCACAACGGTGACCTCTCGGTCGAGTTCCTCGGAGAGTCGCTCTTCGAAGACCTCGGCGATACCGGGGATACAGGCCATTCCTCCAGTGAGCGCAATCGGCTTGCCGAGAGCGATCTGATAGGGTTTCATGTGGGTGTTGGCCAACTCCGAAAGGAAGTTGTTAGCGATCTCGTCGACCGCTTCGTCGACGTACTCGTTGAGTGGCTCCATCACGCTGCGTTTGATGGTGAACTCGTGCGAACCGCCGCCGGGCTGTTGGATCACGTCGGTAAAGGGTTCGAAGTCGACGAAGTCGCCGTGTTCTTCTTTGTACTCGCGGGCGGTCGTTAGGTCGATGTTGACCCGGCCCTGTGTTTCTTCTTCGACCGCATTGGCGATCCGGCGGTCGACCTCGCTGCCAGTGACCGCACCCGTCGAAAAGGGTTCGAGCTGTTCGGCATGTCGGTAGGCACAGGCTTCGAGATTAGTCGAGCCCATATTGACCGCGATAAACACCTCGTCGATCGCTTGCAGTTCGTCGCCCATTGCGGGGACAGCCCCACACAGCGATTCGGGGAAGCTCCGGACAAGCTCTGTGCCGATTGGGCTCTCTTCGATGACTTTGGTGAGGTTTTCGAGGCCTTCGTCGTTGTCGATTGTCGGAATCGCATACACAACGACACTGTCTTGTGGGATGTCCTGTGCTCGGACCAACTCGGTAAAGAACTTCGAGGCCAACGCCGCCCGATCGTCGTCTTCGGGGAGTCCCGACCGGAGCATGAACTCAACGGTATCAGGGAATTCTTGGGCGGCCTGCTCGCCGTAGAGGACTTTTTCCTCGCCGGTGATGGCGTCCTCATAGGTTGCCAGACAAGTCAGTGTCCGAACCGTTTCCATCTCGCCGTCCTTCGGGTACTGCAGGACGGTTCGGGTGCTGCCGAGTTTGACACCGACAGGGGTTGTTTCGCTTGTTTCGGTCGATCCATCGAACGCGCCGTCGTCTTCAGTTTCGTCTGCCATAGTTGGAGAAGTGGGTCACGGTAGCGACGCCAGCGTGGCGACATACAGCAGGCTGAGACGATGGTCACCAGCAGTCAGCGATCGGTCGTGGGTCGGTTCGGGAAACGCCTCGACTCGCCGTTTGAGATCGGCTTCGGCCGCTGGTGTGATCCATTTGAGCTGTCGGTAGTAGTTGAGTGCGTCCGCGGCTCGCTCGCGTCCACCGACGTGAACGAGGAAATCGAGCCACTCCTCACAGACGTCGTTACCGACGTCCGAATCCGGGATCGCCGACAGAAACGGCCGCTGTAGCTGCTCAAGCCGTTGGCGTTCCGACTGGAGTGCCAGCAGATTCCGAAACTGCTTTTGGCGGATTGACTCGTCCGGTTTGGGTGTCTGTCTCGTCGCCCCGCCGGTCGAACCCTGCTGGTCGACCGACTCCGCACCGGCGAGCGCTCGGAGCTCCGCCGCATCGTACTCTCGTGGATTTACTGTCATCGTCTCAGGTCATGCCGCTGGGTGGTCACCCGCGTCGTGCCCTGGCTGACCCTCTCTTTTGAATGAATATCAGCATTCTGGTGAGTGTGCGGCGTGTGGTGAATCCACACGCCGAGAGTGCTGGCTCTAGGTGTCGTAACGCCTAAGAGCCAAACGGCCGTCCTATCACCTAATGAATCAACCCGATAGCCCTCTCGGGAGGTGGCCCCATGGGAGTTGAGATTAAAGAATCTGGGGTCACTGACCAAGAATTTGCTGAAATGGAGCAGTTTGTCTACGACTATCTGTCAGCAAGCGTCCAGTCCGAAGACGACGGCGGGCGCATGCGGTGGTACCCTTGGCACAGCGCCGAGTACCGATTCAACCACATCAAAAACGTCGTTGATCTCGCCAGAGTGATCGCTAAAGACGAAGGTGCAGACATCGACGTCGTTACCGTTGCGGCGATCTTTCACGATATCTCGAAGCTTGAAGCTCCCCAAGACGTCCACGCTGAAGCCGGCGCAGACGTCGCTCGCCAGTATCTAACCTCCCGATGTGAGTATCCGCAATCGTTCGTCGACACCGTCTGTGCGGCGATTGAGGCCCACTCTCATCAAGGACCACTCGAGGAACTCCCACTGGAAACCCGGTGTCTGGTCGAAGCCGACATCCTTGATAAAATCGGAGCTAACGGCACCGCGCTCATGCTGTTGCGGATGGGGTATGAGTCCAGAACACACATGGATGCCGCCCGCATGGTAGACCGTGTATTCCAGCGTGGCAACGACCACGTCGACAGACTGGTGTCCGATAAGGCCGAATCGCTCGCCTACCAGCGACTCAAACGCGTCAAATGGTTCCGCGAGTGGCTCGAAGACGAGGTTGCCGAGATGGACCGCGAACGCGACGTTCACGGACCGAGTTGATTCCGCAAGCCTCACCAATCCGTTCTCGAATCTGTAGTATATGGCGTTCGACTACAGCCAGCTGTCGCTTCCCGACCGAATTCGGCTGTTTGAGGCCGACGATGATACACAGTCGACGGCCACAGAGCACGCAAGGCAAGTTGCGGGAACAACTGAGGCTCACTGATGGCTGATCTGGGATCATATCTGTTAGTCATTGACTGCAGCCACTCTACCGAAATTTCGGTTGGCGCACTCGGCAGCATCGAGTTCGAGGTGGGCTACTACGCCTACGCCGGCAGCGCGTTCGGCCCCGGCGGGCTCGCGCGCGTCGACCGCCACCGCCGGATCGCCACTGGTGAGCACGACGTTCGGCACTGGCATATCGATTATCTGCTCGGCGCTGGCGGCATCAGCATCGCACGCGTCGAGACGTTTCCCGAACGGGATGTCGAATGTGTGCTATCGAGCGCACTGCGAAACGAAGGCGTCGACTCTGTCGAGTCGTTTGGGGCCTCGGACTGCGACTGTGTGAGCCATCTGTGGGGTCCGACCAGTCGGTTGAGGCTACGGGCTGCTGTAGATTCTGTCGAAAAGTAACGAGTGGCTACCGGCGCGTATAAAACGACTACCGCGGGTTAGTCGTCGCTTGAGACGGCTTCTGCGTCGAGGCGGGCGTCGACGGCTGCACTTGCGGCTGCAGGCAACTCCTCGCGCACGTCGTCTGCGCCCTGGGTTTCGATCACGTTGGCGTAGGCATCCGGGAACACACGGACGAAGTTTTCGAGTTCGGTCGCCCACTCATCGAGCAACTCGGCGGCGCGCTCGCTACCGGTGTACTCGACGTGGTTTTCGAGCATGCGTTCGAGCATGCGTTCGTCCTTCTGGGTGAGTTCTTCCGAGAGTGTCACCATCCCCGTATTGAGTTTGGATTCGAACTCGCCGTCTTTGTCGTAGACGTAAGCGACACCGCCGGACATCCCGGCCGCGAAGTTCCGGCCAGTTTCGCCAAGCACGGCGACGACACCACCGGTCATATACTCACAGCCGTGGTCGCCGACGCCCTCGACGACTGCTTTGACACCGGAGTTCCGAACGCCGAACCGCTCGCCAGCGACGCCGTTGATGTAGGCTTCGCCTTGCGTGGCTCCGTAGAGGGCAACGTTGCCGATCAGGATGTTCTCGTCGGCTTTGTAGGCTGCCGTTTCAGGCGTTTGGACGATCAGTTTGCCGCCAGAGAGGCCCTTGCCGATGTAGTCGTTTGCCGCCCCAGTGAGATCCATCGTCACACCCGACGCAAGGAACGCCGCGAAGCTCTGGCCCGCCACTCCCTCGAAATCAATCGAAATGGTGTCGTCAGCCAGTCCCTCGCCCCCATAGTTCGCAGAGATGGCGTTCGACAGCGTCGCACCGACTGCGCGGTCGACGTTGCTGATCTCGTGATCCAACTGGACACGTCGACCTTCCTTGATGGCGGCGTTGGCCTCCTCGATGAGTTCCCAGTCGAGTTGTTCGTCGACGTCGTGATCCTGCTCGCGGACCTTGGTTCGCTGTTCGCCCGCGGTGGGTGCGATCACCGTCGAGAGATCGAGATGTTTGGCCTTTTCGTGGTCGGTCTCACGCTGGCTGAGGAGTTCGGGTCGACCGATCATCTCATCGAGCGACCGGAAGCCGAGTTCAGCCATAATCTCACGGAGTTCTTGGGCCATGAACGTCATGTAGTTGATGACGTGGTCCGGTTGACCAGGGAACCGTTTGCGGAGGTCTTCGTCTTGGGTGGCGACACCGACTGGACAGGTGTTGGCGTGACACTGTCGAGCCATCACACAGCCCGCGGTGACAAGTGCGGCCGTCCCGAAGGTGTACTCTTCGGCCCCCAGAAGGGCGGCAATCGCCACATCGCGGCCGGTTTTCATTCCACCGTCGGCCGAGACTTTGATTCGGTCGCGGAGTCCCGTGGCACACAGCATCTGGTTGGCCTCGGCGAGGCCGAGTTCCCACGGAAGCCCCGCGTTTTTGATTGAGGTTTTCGGCGACGCACCAGTGCCACCGGAGTCTCCCGAGATGTGGACGACGTCGGCGTTGGCTTTGGCAACACCTGCGGCGATGGTACCGATTCCGGCTTCCGAGACGAGTTTGACGTTGATGTCTGCCTCGGGGTTGGCGGCTTTCAGGTCGTGAATTAACTGCTTGAGGTCCTCGATGGAGTAGATGTCGTGGAGCGGTGGCGGCGAGATGAGGCCGACGCCCGGCGTTGCATACCGAACGTGAGCGATCATCTCGTTTACCTTCTTGCCGGGCAGGTGGCCACCCTCGCCGGGTTTCGAGCCCTGGGCCATCTTGATCTG
>PWFE01000055.1 GCA_003554115.1 Haloferacaceae archaeon
CGTCGAGTTCGATTCCGTGGCGGTCAGTATCGGTAATATCGTCGACATCACGCGCGCCGGCGTAAACTGTCGCGCCGTGGTCGACGAGCCCGTCAGCAATCCGTTTGCCAATTCCACGTGTTGCGCCACTCACCAGTGCGACCTGTCCATCCAGAGAGTCATACAGCGGAACGTCCATACAGCAAGGTGGTTTGGCACCGACAGGAAAGCATCGATCCGGTCACGACTTGACTGGGCAACGGTCAATACCCAGCGCGCGATACAGCAGACAGCGACGGGTCGATCCCTCAATAATGAGCACTGCGGCGATGATGGCAGCACCGATATCACTTATGAGTGGAACCGTGGTATAACCGAGCACCGATGCTGCGGTGACGAACGCCAGCAGCACCCCGGCGGCGACTCTGAGACGCGCATCAAACGGGCCGACGTTCCGATCCATACGTCTGTGTCGACCTCCGAGCCCAATAGTTCTCCTGTGTGCGTTTGTATTCGGCCGAGCAGGCCGAAGACGCCAACGCGGCAGTCGACCGGCTTTGGGTCAGTGGGAATGACGAGTTCGAAGCAGTCGACGCACTAGTGAACTGGATGCATTTTGTTTGCATGTGTTTTATTTTCTTCATACAACAATCCGGCCGAAACATTATGCCGGTATAGACACTCTTCCGATGTACAGTTGGATATTGGTCGGTCGGGATCGACGTGGACAACACACGTCCGTACCGTCTGTTTGTATTCCAACGGTGATCCGATATGAAACTGGAAAACAACCGAATCGCCATGCTGGTCGGACCGGGATTCGAGGACTTGGAGTTCTGGGCCGTCTACATGCGGATGAAAGAAGAAGGCGCAGAAATCGACGTCGTCGGTACGGACGCTGACGTAGAGTACACCGGAAAGAGTGGGGGTCTTACCGCCGAGGCCGAACTTGCGGCCGCGGAGGTCGACCCAGCGGCAGTTGATGCAGTCTTGGTCCCCGGCGGCTGGACGCCGGACAAGATTCGGCGTGACCAGTCTGTGCTCGACCTCGTCGAAGATGTCTACGAGGCCGACAAAGTTATTGGAATGATCTGTCATGCCGGATTAGTCGGCATTTCGGCTGGCATTGTCGAGGGCTCGGACGCGACGGGGTCATTCGGCATCAAAGACGACCTCATCAACGCCGGTGCAAGTTGGGTCGACGAACCGGCGTTCCGCGACGGCAACATCGTCTGGGGACGCGTGGTCGAGGACATTCCCGATTACTGTCCTGTCTTGGTGGACACACTGGCCGAACACTCTGCCTAGAAACCGTTTCTACAGCTATCCTGCTGTATCAGCAGTCGATCTCTGCAACAGCTCAACAGGATCACAGACGGATATACAAGACTCAGGATACAACTCATTCACCAGCATCCGCGCCACTGAGATGAGCGCGGTTCGCAGACGGCAAGGCCACCGGACAAGCCATTATATGGTAGTCTTCGACGTCTTACAGACCAGATCTTTCGAGTAGAGTTATAGAAAAATTACATATGCACTACCAGTATCGGGGACACACTGAGGTTTATAACATATTCGAACAGACAGTCTATCAATGCAGTACAGACCGGTTATCGGTGGTGGGTTGGTGATCGCGGGGCTGTTACTCGCCGGTATCCAACTGCTGCAGTTGACACAACTGCCGGGACCATCGACCACCCTCGTGTTCAACACGCTGCCGTTCGTTCTCGTGGCGGCTGCAATCAGCTACACCGGTCTGACGATCACCCGTGATGAGACGTTTGAGGCGTATGCGACGCTCATTGTTTCGTGGGGCGTTGGCAGTGCGATCGGTTTCGTCGCCGTTTTCGTTCTCGTCACCGGCACCGCCGAGCAAGCCGGGGGGACCCTGCTGTTGGGAGCCGTCGACGCCGGGACGGCTGGCGGACTTGCCGGCCTGCTGATCGGGCTGTACGACGCGAAAACCCGCCAGACACTGTCGACCGTCGAAGCGTTTGCCGACAAACTCGACGGGCTGAACCAGTACGGCAAAGTGTTGAATCAGTCGACCGATATCGAATCGATCAGCGCGCTGTGTATCGAGGTTATCGAGTTCGTCTTGGGTGGTGACGGTGCGATGTTTGTCGTTGGCGACGAGCAGTTCGAACCGCTGAGTTCGACACTGACCGAGGTCGATGCCGCAACAGTCGACCGGGCGGCGACAGCGATGACCGGCCGTGAGCCGCTTGAGACTGTCACCGAGAGCGAGGGATTCACCGAGATCCGATCGGGAGACGCGGGGACGACACTCGGTGTGCAGATTCCATACGGAGAGGAGACGGCGGTGTTGTTTGCCGTGTTTTTCGATCTCGACGAGCCCGACGAGGAGACAGTCGATCTGCTTGAGATTCTGGCTGCGCACGTCGCGACCGCACTGTCGTCGGTCGAACACCGCCAGCCAACAGACCAGCCGTTCGTCTAACCCGAGACAGAAGGGCTATTGGCTCACCAGCCGACCAACAGATAATGGAGACTGCCCTGCTGACGGTCGGCGATGAGCTGCTGTCGGGTGATACGCTCAACACGAACGCCAACTGGCTTGCCGCCCAGTTGACCGACCGCGGGGTACGGGTGGCGCGGATTCTTTCGGTGGCCGACGACCACCACGAGATCACAACCCATGTCGACGAGTACAGCGAGCTGTTCGACCGAGTGATCGTCACCGGTGGGATCGGTGGGACACCCGACGACATGACGATGCAAGCAGTTGCCGCCGCCTTCGACCGTGAGTTGGTCGCCACCGAACTCACACGCCAGTCTGTCAACCAGCGGCTGGCCGAACTCGAAGCCCGAATGCCGGACCGTGAGTTGGCCGTCGACCGCGAGACAGAGGCGGCGATTCCAGACGGGAGTCGACCACTGCTTAACGAGACTGGCCTCGCACCCGGCTGTGTGATCGAGAACGTCTACGTCTTGCCGGGGATTCCGGGCGAGCTCAAAGCGATGTTCAACAGCGTCGCCACGGAGTTCAACGGCAATCGGCAGTCGACATTCCTGTACACAATCGAACCAGAGGCCAACATCGTCCCAGCACTCGAAGCCGCGATGGACGAGTTTGCGGTGACCGTCGGCTGTTATCCGGACCGCGAGGCCGACCACAACCGGCTGAAAATCACTGCAACCGATGAGTCGACGCTGGCCAACGCGGCCGACTGGCTGCTGTCGACAATCAATGCCAGCGAAACACCTGTCTCGCGCAACTGGACGACCGACGAACAGTCGGCCGAATAAGCTTACCTTCTTCGCAGCCAAAATCACCATATGTCTACCGAAGGCCGCTACTGTCGACAGTGTGGCAGCGAACTTATGCCAACGGTAATCGCCAGCGAGCAGCGGGCCTGTTGTCTGAACGCGACGACGATTGCCGGTGTCTGTCCGACTCACGGCCCGCTTGGCCCGCACGACGTCGTCGAGTCAGTCGACGAGCCAGACCAGTAGCTCAGAAGTTGTCGGCAAACTTATCGCGTCGGTTGATAT
The DNA here is from genome assembly GCA_003554115.1 of Haloferacaceae archaeon. The sequence goes on from PWFE01000055.1 coordinate 3,499, forward strand.
CGATCTCGCTGAGCGACGAGTGCTCGCGGGAGACCGCAAACAGGATTGCTTCGGCGACTTCGTGTGGCTCGCTTGCCTCGCCTTGCTTGAAAACCTCCTCGAACGCCCGGCCGTCGGTCGCCTGAAACTCCGAGCGCACTTCGGCGGGGTTGATGACAGTGACGCCGACGCCGTCGTCGCCGACCTGGGCGGCCACGCTTTTTGCGAAGCCACGAGTCCACCATTTCGAGGCCGCATACACTGGGTTGAACGAGCGGGGGTACTGGCCGGCAAAGCTCCCGAGAAAGACGAGATGACCCTCGCGTTCACGGACGTGCGGAATGGCTGCCCGCGTCGCATAGAACACACCGTCGACGTTCGTCTCCTGCATGGTTTCGTACTCGGCGGTCGAGAGATCGGCGACCTCGCTGCCACGCGAGAGGCCGGCGTTGTTGATTAGGATGTCTATGCCGCCGAACGTCTCGACTGTCTCGTCGATGAGTTGGTCGACTGTTGACTCCTCTCGCACGTTCGTTGGGACAACGAGCGTCTCGCCGTCGTGGGTCGACAACTCGGTCGCAAGCGCTTCGAGTCGGTCTTCACTGCGAGCCGCCAGAACGACGTTCGCCCCGGCAGCCGAAAGCTGTCTGACTGTTTCAGCACCGATTCCTGCGCTTGCCCCAGTCACGATAGTCGTCTGGCCGTCGAGTGAGATGTTCATACCTAACACGTCGGCTCATTGCCTGTAAGCTGTTCTGAAGGCTGCAGATCTACCGGTTGTGAGGTGACTGATCAGCGACGATCCGTAGAAATTCTATATAGCGACATACGATTTACTTGTTCAGAATCGACCGTCGGTACTGTTGACTGCTTATCAAATTTACCTGACAACGAGCATCCAAGCACTGAAATCTACGGCAACCCACCAGCCAATCAATGAACTGTTCGTCGCTGTTCGGCACTGACACGCCGATTATCGGCATGGTACATCTTGAGCCGTTGCCAGCTGCTCCGGGGGCCACAGGAGACCTCACGGACGTCTGTGTGGCCGCACGCAGAGATGCCAAACGGCTGGTTTCGGGCGGCGTCGACGGCCTCATGATCGAAAACTACGGTGACACTCCCTTTTATCCCGACGGCGTCCCGAAACACACGGTCGCAGCGATGACACGCGTCGGGACCGCGGTGAACGAGGTCGTTGAGTGTCCCATCGGCATCAACGTCCTGCGAAACGACGCTACGGCGGCGTTGTCGGTCGCCGCGGCCGTTGGGGCCGACTACATCCGTGTGAACGTACATACGGGCCTAAAAGCGACGGACCAAGGCCTGATCGAAGGCACGGCCCACGAGACGCTACGGCTCCGCGAGCAGCTCGACGTCGACTGTGCAATTTGGGCCGATCTGGACGTCAAACACGCCGCCCAGATTGGCAGCAGGCGGTCGATTACTGCCGAGTTCGAGGACTGCGTCGACCGCGGCCACGCCGACGGGGTGATCGTCAGCGGTGCCGCAACCGGCCAGCGAGTCGACACAGAGGCTCTGAACGAAGCTCTCGATGCGCGTACGGCGGGCGACTACTCGACGCCAGTGTTTGTCGGCAGTGGGGTAACCGCCGAGTCGGTCGACGAACTGCTGGCTGCGGCCGACGGCGCGATTGTCGGCACCGCGCTGAAAGCAGAC
>PWFE01000036.1 GCA_003554115.1 Haloferacaceae archaeon
AACACCGAAAACAACTGGTGAGTCCCAGCGACGATAGCGACACCGATCGCTAGCGGCACCCAGTCTTCATATACGGCTAGCCAAACAACAGCGACGAAGTAGTGGAAATGTGCCTCAATGAACCCGCCTGAAAATGAGACAAGCACTGTAGAGGCCCAGGTCAGCGCAAGTGCCACTGCTCCAGACCGTGCTCGTTTTGGAAGCATCGGCACTGCGGCAACGCCGGTCAGTACTACGATGACCCCAACCCAGAGAAGCATCTCACCGAGTGCGATTTCCGGCAATGTTGCGCCTGAGATTGGCTCCGGCCCCTCAAGCAGTCCAAGGCCGACGAGTGCTGGCACATGTAGTGCCAAGATTACGAGCATGATTCGATGCCGCCGAGCCCATGTGTCCGCGTCGATGGCACTCCCATCCGGAATCTTTCTAAATAATCCCTCGAAACGGCTGGTTGTCGACTTCACTACGGACATATTTACATCTATCATCCAAATACCCATAATATATATAGTTAACTTTTAGATTATCAAACAGAATAATTAGATTCCGTTCAAAAATTGCACGATCGTTGTCGGTATCGGGGTTAATATTAATTGAGTTGGAAGTCAGTCATCCGCATGAGCCTATTGACAGAGCAGGTCGACCGAAGCGTCGATACGTACACGGTACGAGTCTCTTTTTGTGACAGACGCAGACGTTGATGGAACTGATCCAAGCGATATGGACGTTGATTCACATCATCCGAGTCGTATGAATGTTGGATACCAATCACTGTTTGAAAGCTCCAAACTTTCATTTGGACTTGGCTTCCCGCTCACTGGGGAACAGCAGTCGACACCGCCTATCGACGAAGAAATGAGACTAGCGTCTTACGCCGAACAGTTAGGGTTTGACGGAATCTGGGTGCGTGATGTACCGACGTTTTGGCCTCGCTTTGGGGACGCTGGTGGCGCGTATGATCCGTGGCCACTGCTAGGGCATCTTGCGGCTCACACCGACGAAATCGCACTCGGTACATCAAGCGTCGTGCTTCCACTTCGACACCCGGTTCACGTTGCAAAGTCCGCTGCAACCGTCGACCGTCTTTCGGGCGGACGTCTTGTACTTGGTGTTGCATCCGGAGACCGCGAACCTGAATACCAGGCTTTCGGCGTCGATCACGAGAGCCGAGGAGCTTCGTTCCGCGAAGCTGTCTCGGCGATTCGGGGCTGTTGGAATGAGTCATACCCGTCAATCGAGGGTGAGTGGGGCCAACTCGATGGCGAACTTGACGTCCTTCCGAAGCCGTCGAGTGGCTCAATTCCGGTGTTGCCAACAGGCAACGCTAGACAATCCCAAGAGTGGATTGCTGATCATGGCGACGGCTGGCTGTTTTATCATCTGCCTGAAAGCACATTGGAGTCATATATTAACACATGGCGTGAACTTGCGGGGAACAAGCCCTTCGTCATCGCTGTTCGCGTTGCACTCACTGAAGATCCAACTGCTGGACCAGAGCCACTTCACCTCGGGTATCGGGCAGGCGCTCAGTGGTTCGATGCGTACTTTGATCGCTTGGAATCATACGGTCTTGATCATGTTATCATCGGACTGGAGTCTGAGGATCCAGAAAAGGAAATGAAGACTTTCGCTGAAAGCATTCTTGATGGGCGGTAGTCCCATCTGAAACCACCTCTAAAATAAAACTCGATGAGTTCGTCGACATCGCGTCCGAAAATTTCCCCAATATCACACAAATCACTCGCCAAAAATAAGCGTCTTCACCACTGCCGGGACCGTCTCACCATGTGCGAGTGGCTCGCCAATATCAAGATACGAACCTGTTCCAACAGTGAGTTCGTCGATCACTATGAGCGGCCAGCCTACACAACGTACCTCCAACAATTGGCCGAGTGCCTTCGCACAGTTTTGTTCGGTGACGACGACAATGGGAACCGATAGAGGATAGTTGTCTTTCAGCGCTGATTCAAACGACGATGCAACCTCCTGAAGCCGGTCATATGAGAGGTCACCTATCTCTTCAATCCCGACTGCAACACCACCGACATCTCGAACGTTATACCGCTGGGTCGCCTGCGAGAATGTAGTCGAAAACGTTGCTGTGAGTTCGCTGCCATGGACATCTGCCAGTGAACCTGCTGAGATCACAGGCAGATTACGCAACGGTAACTGTTCACTGTCAATATAGACGGTTCGACCACTGAGTCGAGTCGTATGCGTCCCGGCTCCGATGACGGTCGCGCGCAAATCCTCCGATAGCTGCATCACACTCATCTGTGAGTCAGCGGCTGCCTCAGCAAGAGCCCCAGCAAGCAACGGTCCGGTGTCATTGTAGGCGAACGGATCTGCATTGGTAGTTGGATCAGTATACTCGCCAACTAGCCGTCCGACACCGCCCGTAAAGACGATTGCATTAACTGCTAGGGATTCCTCCGGAAGTGGTCCGATCGACAACTGCAGTGTAAGCTGGTCATATGGCGGTCCAAGAAGTGAGTCCACCACGAGGCTCGCCATCACATCTGCAAGTCTCGACAGTTGCTCTTGATCCACAGAGTCTCCGACCGACAAACCAAGACCGTGGGCCTCAATGATCTTGCGGGCTGGATCAGCTAGTTTCGTGATCTTACCGTCAGCAACCCCAATCAACCGCCCGCCAACATCGAGACATCTGGTTTCGACAACACCGTCGGCATCGAAAATCGCGGTATTGGTCGTCCCACCGCCGACATCGACGTTGGCGATAGTCGCTTCTGATTCGGCTGCGTGGTTAGCCGTCCCAGCACCCTGTCCGGCCAAAATGGCCTCTAGTGCCGCGCCAGCAGTAGCGACAACGAAGCTCCCACTTTCGTCGGCGAGTTTGTGTGCCAACGGCTTGGCGTTCACAGTGCGGGCCGTCTCGCCAGTGACGATGACCGCGCCGGTATCGATCTCCTCAGGAGCAACGCCAGCAGCAGTGAGGTCGACATCAATGAGTTCGGCGACCGCCTCAGTGTCTACGGTTTCGGGGTTGAGGAGTGGTGTTTCGTGGACCGGACCGCGAAATCGAACTGTTCGGTCACCAATCACGAGTTTGTCTGCCCCTGAGATGCCGGCAGATTCGACTCTCAGTTCGCTAACGACGATATGGGTCGTTGTAGTCCCAACGTCGATCCCGACGCTTGTTAGCGTCGATGCAGCATCTGTGGGGGCCTCAAAGACCATCCGCCACCTGCTTTGATACCAGACGCATTAGTCCTTCGTAAACTCGCGGTCTGCTGAAGTAAGATCGAGGCCGCTGGCCTGCTTGTCACACATTTCGTCGACGAGGTCGACGATTTCAGCTCCTGCTTCGACCGGCGGCAGCCCACCGTCGTGGATGTTAGAGATAACCGTCTTTTTTGCTGTCGGTGTCCCGCGTTCGGGGCCATAGACCATGTACGCACTGAGGCTTTCGGCAGTCGCCAGGCCTGGCCGTTCGCCAATCAAGATAACACAACATTCGGCGTCGAGTTCTTCACCAATCGCATCCATCACATCTACTCGACCGTAGGTGACGAAAACCGGCGTTCCAACATCGAGTCCACGCTGATCGAGTCCGTCAGAGAGTATCGGTAGCAGGTCGGGGATGTTGCGCTCGACAGCGGTCGAACTCAACCCATCAGCGACGATTAACTGTATTTGCGGTGCTTGCTGACAGCTGTCGCGCAGCAACTCTGCAGTCGCCTCAGAGATCTCTCGGCCCTTATCAGGGCGGGCGAGATACTCGTCTTTGTCGTCCACGAGCGTCTGGATGTCAAACAGCTCCATCGTCTCGATGAGGTCATCGCTGACGTGACTGTGAACGGCATCGCGGGCGACGCCGTGATCCGAGCGAAAGTCGAGAAGCGTCGGTGTTCGCGGCCTCGACCCTGCTCGACCAACACCAAGCCGAGAGGGATTGCGCTCTGCGATACGGTCGAGGATTTCGTCGTGGTCATCCGGTGAGTTATTAGTTGACATTGGTTTTTCCTTCGGTGAACAGTGTCGGATCGCCCGCTTTCTCGGTGAGTTTACCTTCGTCCATGATACCCATCTCTTCGAGCCACTGTTCGAAGGCGGCCGCCGGTCGAAGGTCGTGTAACTCCCACAGCGAGGCGGCGTCGTGGTAGCTGTTGGACTGGTAGTTGAGCATGACATCGTCGCCCATCGGAACAGTAATGAAATAGTTCGAGGCTTTCGAGAGCAGCATCGACAGGCGCTCGATATCGTTCTGATCGGCCTGAATGTGGTTTGTATAGCAGGCGTCGATACCCATCGAAATGCCGTGTAGCTTTCCCATGAACACATCTTCGAGGCCTGCGCGAATCACTTGTTTACCGTCATACAGGTATTCGGGGCCGATGAAGCCAACAACGGTGTTGACGATGAACGGATCGTACCGCTTGGCAAGGCCGTAACACCGCGCCTCGAGCGTTACTTGATCGACGCCATGGTGGGCGTCTCCGGAGAGCTCCGAGCCTTGGCCGGTTTCGAAGTACATGACGTTCGGGCCCGCAGCAGTACACTGGCTTTGTCCGAGCTCGTAGGCTTCATCGAGCATCGCGACATCGACACCGAACTCGTCGTTACCGGCTTCAGTTCCCGCGATACTCTGAAAAATCAGATCCGCCGGTGCCCCTTCACGGATGGCATCCATCTGGGTTGTCACATGCGACAAACAGCAGTTCTGTGTCGGAATGTCGAACTCCTCGATGATGCCATGGGTCGCCTCTAAGATCTGGGTCGTCGTTTCGACGGTGTCAGTCACTGGGTTGATTCCGATAACCGCATCGCCAACGCCGTAGGCGAGTCCTTCGCGAGTCGAATCCAGGATGTTTCCGATATTATCTGCCGGATCGTTCGGTTGTAAACGAAACGAGAGCCGACCCTTCTCGCCGATCGTGTTGTTACAGCGAGCGGTCACGGTGCGTTTCGAGGCAACCAGG
>PWFE01000143.1 GCA_003554115.1 Haloferacaceae archaeon
ACGATATGGAGCCGGAACACCGACTCGTCGACGGTTCGTCGACCCTGTTTTTTCTTTTCGGTCGACCGTTCGATCCAGATGCGAGCTAAGTTCTCATAGCCAAGTGTCGAAAGCACCCGATCCATATGCTCGTTAAACGCCTCGACTGCGTCGGCTTCGAGGTCGTCGATCCGGGTTCGAAGCGCGGTGAGTCGCTCGGCGAGTTCAGTGCGGTCTGCTTGCAACTGATCGCGCGTTTCGAGTTGCTGTTCGATCTGTTCGATTCGATCCTGTAGCTGCTGGCGTTCGGTTTCTTTGCGACCGAGTTCGAACTCGAGGTCGTTAATCTCTGTGTGGCGCTCCAGCAGTTCGCTGTGTTTCGATTCTTCGTGGGCCTCGATTTCGGCTTCGAGTTCGCTGGCGGTCTGACGGCGTGTTTCGAGTTTCTCAGCAAGTGTGTCGACGCGGTCGCGTCGGGTCTCGATTTCGTCGGTGGTCTGTTCGAGCTTTCGTTCGAGTGTTTCTCGTCGTTCTGCAGTGTTCGCAAGCGTTCGCTTCTGTTCGGAGAGCGTCTCGATTTCGGCTCGAAGTTCACGTCGTTCGGCGAGTTTTTCCTGTCGAACCCGTTTGAGTCGCTCCAGTGTTGATTCGATATCACCCGGCTTGACCTCGCTGCCGCAGGTCCAACAGACGACCTCGTCGTCGACGAGCGTGTCCGTAAGATCCGTCTCGGCGGGGTCCTCCCGGAGGGCCTGGGCAATCGCTGGGTTCGTGCCCTCCAACATCTCCTCGTTGAACTGGATCACGCTCTGGAGTTGGCTGGTTGTCGAATCGAGTTCCGAACGGCGTGTTCTGTGCTGGTCGAGCTGTCGTTCGAGCCGCTCGGCTTCGCCGTCCGACGTTTCGGGCAGTTCATCGAGCGCCGTGGCAAGGTCATCACGTTCGGCACACAGTGTTTCGATGCTCTCTTGTTCGGTTTCACGGCGAAACCGAAGCTCTTCGAGTTCGGAGTGAACCGACTGCAGCTCTTCGAGCGTTTCTTCGACGACGTCCTGTTCGGCCCGTGTGGCCTCGATAGTGCCGTCCATTGCGGCCAACTCGGCGCGTTTATCTTCGATTTCAGCTTCGATGTCGACAATTTCGTCATCGATCTCGCTGCGTTCGGCTTCGAGTACTGGCTGTTCGGATTCGAGTGTCGACAGCTCTTCGATTCGGCGGTCGAGTTGGCGTTTTTGTTCGACAGCGGTATCGATTGCCGTCTGAATCTCGTCGGTGTCGACCGGCTGCATAATCAGCTCGCGGAGGTTCTGGCTGCGAGCGACCGCTTGTCGAGCCTCGTTAGATTCCAACAGAAACGCAAACAGATCCGCAACGGTGGGGTCCTCAAGGTACGGATCGCCGGAGAACGCGACTGAGTCGCCCGTGCGTTCGAGTTGGCGGCTGTAGCTGTCAGTCGGCGTCTGCAGGGTGACACTCCCGGCGTCGGCGCTGGCTTTCAGTGAGACACGGTCGCTGCCGAGTGCGGCCATCAGCGCGCGGCAAAACGACGTTCGGTTGGTCGCGTTCCGACCAGCCAACACGTTGACGCCCGTCCGGAGGTCGACGCTGGTTTCGTCGATGCCACCGAGATTCCGGACTGCGACAGCTAGCTCCCCCGTGTTCACGTGCGACTGTTCCATATCCCCTTGTTACTTGCTCGGGTGGTTAACTATTATCACTCGTTCCGACAGGTACAGCCACCCTGCTCGAACAACTCGCCGACCTCGTAGGTCGTCCCGCAGTCAGCACAGACGACTTGGAGGTCGACGAGAACGCTGAAATCGCCGATATCCAGTTGGTCAGTCGAGGCCAGTCGGCCAACCGTGTTCTCGGTGACGACTTCAAGTCGGCTTTCGAGTCGCTGAATCGTCTCGCGGTCGCGCGCGCGTCGGTCGGCCGCTGACTCGCGTTCGCTTGGCGGCTTGATATCGCGGTCGTCGGTCAGATATGTGTGGATCGCCTGATGGGAGACGAAATCCGTCCGTAATCGGTCGATATCAAGCCCGTCGCGTTCGAGGCGGCGTTCGACCTGTGTACGCATCCCCGCGCTCACCTCGTCGTCGGTTAACAGTCGGTAGGTGTTGTCGACCTCGCCGTCGAGCGGTGTGAGCCCGGCTGCCTCCATGCTGGCGGCCAACAGCTGTCTGTTGAACCGATCCGCAAGCGACCGCAGACTCTCACGGTCGTAGCCATCACCAACCCACCGGGCTGCGAGTTCGTCACCGAACCCCGAAAGACCGTAGCTGTCGACGACTCGACGGACTTTCGTTACCACTGGACGGCACCTCGCTGGCTGTGTGGACGACTGTGCATACGTGAACGCCCGAACCGTGACCTTCTGAATCTATCGGAGAACGTGAGATAACTCGCTGCTGTAGAATTATCAAATAACTCGACTGTATTTAATTCATGACATAATTTTATACAGTCTGGCCGAGATAGTTACTAGTGGTCCCCGCCAGACGCACATGCGGGATGATTCGTACCAACAACTCCTCCAGTGGGTTCGCACGCCTGCCACGGACTGCTGTCTTCTCACCCGACGCCTGAAATACCGCCGTTATGATTCGGTAATTCGGCGTCGAGTGCGGCACTCACAGCAACTCAGCTCAGAACCCGCCTTCACCATCCGGCTCCCACGAATCCACTCGCCTCTACTGGGTCGGCCCACTGAGTCACTGCTCGGTGGTATCGATGTCAAGTGCATTGTTCAGCCCACAGAAACAGGTTGTCGCGTTGAATCCGAAGCCAAGCGCCCCAAGTCCGGCACCGATCACGACGGAATAGCGCCGGTTTTTGAGCGCGTCGACGGCGACAATCGTCAACGCCACTGCAAGCACGGTGCGAACGAGTCGGTCTGTCCCTCCGACGTTCTGTTCGAGTTCCATACCCAATCGTGTGCGGCCATCCATTTGTAGCTTGGCTGGCTCGCAAGTCAGGTTTCTCTGTACTGTCGACTGAGTGACGTCATCAAAAGGAGGGACTCAGGGTCCCTACTGGCAGGAATGTACACTTCCCCCGAGTGCCCCCACATTCCTGCCAGTATATATTGGAATTTGATATAAAAAAGCACTGCTGTATTGGAAATAATCAGTACAGCTGACGACACTAGTTGATTGAGTAGCTATTCGGGGTGTTGATTAGCTGTTTCTGGTGGATGACTGGCCAATACCGGGAATCGACAGGCGAACTTCGAGTTTGTTCATCAACAGCGCAGTCGTAAGGACGAGTCCGAGATAAAACAGTGCGACAATCAGATAAATATCCGTATACTGGAAGGTGTCCGAACCGATATCCCGGGCCCGACGGAACAGTTCGGGGACCGTAATAAACGCAGCCAGCGAGGAGTATTTAAGTAGATAGATGAACTCGTTTGTCCAGCCCGGAATCGCATATCTGAGGCCCTGTGGCAGCACAACGTGTCGGATCGCCTCGGATTTCGAGAGGCCTACCGCCCGAGCCGCAGTGAGTTGCCCTGCCTCAACTGACTGGAGTGCCGACCGGATGTACTCCGCCTGATACGCCGAGGAGTTGATCGTGAACGCCACGATTGCGACGATTGCGGCTGCACGAGGTGCGCCGGTCGACTCCATCACACTGAACGAATCAATAAACCCTGCCAGTGGAAGACCGAAATAAAAGAAAAACAGCTGTGCCAACAGTGGTGTTCCGCGGATCAGTTCGGTGTAGGCCAACGAAACTCGGCTACTGATGGGGCCACCGTAGATCCGAGTGATCGCTGCCGGAACCGCAATAAACAGTCCGAGAAACATCGAAATCACCGTCAGATACACGGTCAGAAACGCACCGGAAGCTAACGCCGGCTCGGCTTCTGCTGCGAGTGCTATCAGCTCGAATGGCCATGCAAGCCACTCGAATATGACGCCCCCCGGCCCGCTGGCCGCCGTCTGTAGTGACTCTGCAGCTGCGGCAAACGGTTCGACCGGCACCCACGGCTCGCGCTGGCGGACGCCCTGATCTGACTGGAGGAGATCCGGGAGTCCGACAGCCGTAAACAACGAATCAAGCAGGCTGTTGTGGTAGATCCAGCGGCCCACGAGCCACAGCCAAAACACCCCGCCAACGACCCCAACGACGAGTCGTTTTCGACCCCTTATACTGCCAACTGCTCCATCTCGACCTATCGCTGTCTCACTCATTATTCAGTCCGTTTAGCTCGCCGAGAAACGCCCGCGTTCGGTCGTGTTCGGGGTTCTCAAAGAGCTGTTCGGGTGGGCCGCGTTCGACGAGTCGACCATCATCGAGAAACGTCACTGTCGAGGCTGCCGAGCGGGCGAATCCCATCTCGTGGGTCACACACAGCATCGTCATCCCCTCTTCGGCGAGGTCCTCCATAACGGCCAGCACCTCACCGATGAGTTCTGGATCGAGTGCACTCGTTGGCTCATCGAACAGAATGAGCTCCGGATCCATCGCCAGTGCCCGAGCGATCCCAACACGCTGTTTCTGGCCGCCTGAAAGCTCTGCGGGATAGGAGTCGGCCTGATCGGCGAGGCCGACACGGTCGAGGTAGTCATCGGCTTTTGCGTCCGCCTCGTCTTTCGAGGCCCCCAGCACCTCACGAAGCCCGAGCGTAATGTTATCTCGTGCAGTGAGATGCGTAAACAAGTTGAAACCCTGAAACACCATACCAACCCGTCGACGAAGCTCGTTTTCGTCGACCGAGTGGATTTCATCGCCGTCGAGATAGATCTCGCCGCCGTTAATCTCGGTGAGTCGGTTCACACACCGCAGCAGTGTTGATTTGCCCGAACCGCTCGGGCCGACGATCACTTCGACGCTCTGTCGTTCCATGTCGAAGCTCACATCGTGCAGTACTGGTTCGTTGCCGTAGGATTTGTCGACGTTTTCGAGACGGAGTAGA
>PWFE01000097.1 GCA_003554115.1 Haloferacaceae archaeon
CGACATCGTTCTGGCTGGATTTGAGCAGCGAGCAGAGCGAGGTCGTTTACGACCTCGCAAGCGAACGGTGAAGCCGTGAGCAAATCTCTGATTTGCGAGTGAGTTCGAATCCCAGCCCTCGTACTCCATGTTCAAACAACGCTGAGCAGCGCATCTCGGTCGATGTCAAGCAATCCTGCGCCGAACGGCGCTGTCGACGGATCTCACCGCATGTAGTAGTGACTGCCTACCCGACTAGTAGCAACTTCCTATAGACAGAGTTCAAAGAGTAGTAACTCACAGGTCCGTATTTGTTCTGCAGAAAAGGCACGCTCGCCCACACGAAAGGGAAAAAGTCTCGCGTAGGCCAGTTTGCCTCAGATTGGTCCCCGCTGACGCTTCGGCCCTCCAAAGCGAAGCGTCACAAATCTCTATAGGTCGAAATTACTTAATTATTCGGGGTGCGGATGATGGTTCCGGAACCTAGCCGTCGCTGCCATCACTAGCCGGCCACCGTAGTGGCAATCAATCACACACTATTCAAAAGAGCGACGTTTTTCCGAGTTCGGCTCCTTTGTCAGCACATGACTGAACTCCCCAGTAGACTCCGACGTGCGTTCGCTGATCACTCCGCATTTGAGCAGGAAGCCGACAGCCGCTTTATCTCGACAGCAACCACGTTCGAAGGTAGCGTTGAGGTAACCGAAACTGAGGGCCGATTCGTGTTTAGCGTCGAAAGTAGGGTCCCTCTACTGGGAGCCGTGACCGAAGAGGAGGTCGCCGACGTGGTCGAAGACGGCTGGTACGAAACGTTCGAGCTTCGGGTAGAAGATATGGGCGGAATCTTTCGAACTGATCGGGAGCTGTCGCCAACTGTCACTCGACACGCTGATACCGCTGCCGTTGAACTGGAACTCGAAGACATCAATGCCCGTCGCGGGGTCGACGACGCTGCGGCCGCCATCGATTACGTCGAGGGGACGTTCGTACAGGGTGTGATTCCCGGCTACACCTACACCGAGCCGGTCGACGGTATTCTCCAACGCGCCCGCGATGCAGCAGGTGGTCACTAAGCGTTAGTCCATGGCGATATAGGTCTGGGTGTTCTCGACGCCGTCAATTGTTTGGATACCACTGGCAACGATATCTTTGACCGCGCCCGGCGTCTCAACGGTAATCTTCGTAATAAAGTCGACATCTCCAGCGACGATAGTTGTCTGGACTACGCCATCGAGTTCGGCGATTGTGTTGTTAACACGGTCGGCTTCGCTGGTATTTGCCTTGATGAGTACGTAGCCAGTGACCATCTCACTCACCTCCGGCGACGGCTGCCGCCGCGCTCTCGTCGCCGACCAGTAGCTGTCTCACCTCGGCAAGCGCTGAGAACTCCGCAAGCACTGCCACACGGTCGCCAGCCTCCAACGAGTCGTCGGACAGCGGAATCCCCAGCGACTCATGTTGCTTGCCGAACGCCAGAATGCGGGAATCCGAGGGGAGAGCGACCTCAGTAAGCGTATACCCACGCATCGGTGACTGTTCGGTGATCGTAATTAGCAAAATCTGCAAGCTCTGTGCGACATCCGCAATCGCCTGAATCGACCCGCCCAGCATCGCGTTTTTGGCACCGATAGCCCCCAATCGTTCGGGATAGACGACCTCGTCTACCTGATCAGCGTACTGCTGGTAGATCTCTTCGCGGTAGTCCTCGTCGATTCGCATCACTGTCCGGCAGCCGTGATGTTTGCCGATCAAACAGGCCGCGAAGTTGACGTTGAGATCTCCCGTCAGCGCGCCGACCGCATCAGCCTCGTCGACGCCTGCGGCTTCAAGCGTCTCCTCACGGGATCCATCGCCGTCGATCACATCGAACCTCAGCTCGCGGGCACGGTCTGCGGTCTGGCGGTCGCGTTCGATCAACGTTACGTCATGGCCCTCCTCCCGGAGAACGCGAGCAGTACGAAGGCCCACTCGACCCGCACCGATGATACATACACGCATGAGACAACATAACACGCTCTGCGCGGATAACTGTATCCCCAGCGTGCGAACGCTTTTGTCGCTGGTGTGTGAGTATAACACATGGTTCACGCGTTCGTCATGGTCAAAACGGATGTGGCCGCCTCGGAGTCGCTGCTCGCCGATATTCGCACTATTCCGGCCGTCTCCGAGGCACATATCGTCGCCGGAGCCTACGACCTAATCGTCGAGCTCATGGTAGATGAGGTGTACGCCGTTCTCCAGACAGCCACCACTGACATCCAGTCGCTTGATGGTATCTTACAGACAAAAACGTACATTTCGCTTGAAGACTGAGCGAGTCGACACGCGCTGTCGAACGATACGGCAAAAAGCCATCAGCACCTAGAGCGTGTATGCTCTCGATTATCGGGCTCGCGTTGTTCGGAGTCGTGCTGGTCGGCCATACGCTCATTGCGGCCGTCTGCACCCGGTTTTTCCGTCTTCGGCTCGAAACGCAGATCGGTTGGATAGTGTACTCGCTTACACTCATCCCGGTCGTGCTGGTTGTCTCGACGCTGGTTGTCTCCGGCGTGTTACGAATCGGCCCAAACCTCGGCTCGCCAGTTGTCGTCTTCGGCATTATGATCGGCCTCCCACTGGCGGTGGGGATCACACTAGACCTGCTGTATGTCGCCCAACCGGATGAAGTAGAGCTGCCGGACACACAGTAGCCATCCCCGTATAGGGCTGACTAATCGTCGAGTTCTTCAGTTAGTCGACGCCTAATCTGCTCATAGACGGCCTCGGGCGACTGGGTCGCGTCGACCCTGAGAAATCGCTCGGGTTCAGCCGCAATCAACTGTTCGTAGTTGGCCCGAACTGCTTGAAGATACGTCGACTGTTCGAACTTGTTGGTTTTACCGCTTCGTTCGGCGGCCGTCTCGGGGTCGATATCCAGATAAAACGTGAGATCAGGCCGGCGTGTAAACGGTTCGTGGATCGATTTGATGTACTCAATTGGGTCGTCGAGTTCGTCGTCGAGCGTCGCACCCTGATAGGCATATCGGGAGTCGCTGTAGCGATCCGAAATCACGAGCGAACCCTCGTTGAGTGCGGGCCGAACCACCCGTGAGAGATGGTCGGCGTGGTCGGCAGTGTATAAAAATAGTTCAGCCAGCGAGTCGGCCGACTCCTCGCCGATAGATCGGTAAACCGCTTCGCCGTACCACGACTCGGTTGGCTCGCGGGTCACCACTGCCTCGGGGTAGTCGTCGACTAACGCCTTGCGGACCGTGGTTTTGCCGCTGCCGTCAAGGCCTTCCAACGTAACGAGCATACCGTAGTCTCCAAGCGATGGGGGTAAGAACCGTTCGCTCTTGGCTCACGCTACCTTTAGGTCGATTCAGTGAGTAGTTTGTGGTATGCATGTATTAGTTGCCGGCGGGAACGGCTTTGTTGGTACCAATCTCGTCGATGAATTGCTTGATCGAGACCACCACGTGACGGTCTTGGCACGCAATCCCGAGTCTGGGAGTCTTCCCGAGGCCGTCGAGACCGTCAGCGGTGACATCACCGCCTATGAGTCGATCGAATCAGCCATTGAAGGCCACGATGCGGTCGTTAACCTCGTCGCCCTCTCGCCGCTTTTCAAACCGAAAGGCGGCAACGAAATGCACGACGAAGTCCACCGCCACGGTACCGAAAACCTCGTTCGAGCCGCCGAGAAAGCGGGCGTCGACCGATTCGTCCAACTGAGCGCGCTGGGCGCAGACCCCAACGGAGCGACCGCCTACATCCGCGCGAAAGGCCAGGCCGAAACCCACGTCACCGACTCCGAGTTGGAGTGGGTGATTTTTCGGCCCTCGGTTGTTTTCGGTGACGGCGGGGAGTTCGTCTCCTTTACGAAGAAGCTCGCCCCGCCGTTCGTCACGCCGCTTCCGGGCGGCGGCAGCACCCGTTTCCAGCCGATTTGGGTTGTTGATCTCGTGCCGATGCTTGCCGAATCACTCGAAGCCGACGAACATGTCGGCCAGACATACGAACTCGGCGGCCCTGACGTGTTGACGCTAGCCGATGTCGCCAAACTAGCACACAGTGCAGACGGGCGGTCGGTGACGGTGGTGCCGGTGCCGATGGGGTTGGCTGGCGTTGGTCTCTCTGTTATGGGGAACGTACCTGGTTTCCCGATGGGTGCCGACCAGTATCGATCGCTGAAGTTCGATAACACGACTGACGACAACGATGTCTCGGCGTTCGGCGTCGACGAATCCGGTTTAACCTCGCTGGCGGCGTATCTCGGTGTCGAGTAGCGCAGCTGACTCTTTCGGTCTCCGTTGACGTCGACACAGAACGAAACGAATCTCACTTGCCACACAGAGAGCTCGCTTGAAGAGGGTGCGCGCGAGCGCGTATCTCAAATAAACCTCAGCCAGTGTGCGTCTGAAACCCATGTAGTCGCACCAATAACGCAGATTGTTGAGAGTAGGCGGTATATTACCCCGACCGGCACGTTTCAGCCTCACTGTCGACACACAACGCCGCAGTCATGCAATTAGGCATCGACTACTTACTCCTGAAAACTTACCTGATCATAAAGCTTATATTCACTATCCCACTGTACTTTTGCCAATGGCAAGGGGAGACAATATATGAAACTCGCAATGATCGGCTTCGGGCAGGCCGGCGGCAAGATCGTTGATAAGTTCCTCGAGTACGATGCTCAAACCGGTTCGAACATCGTTCGAGCGGCTGTCGCGGTCAACTCTGCAAAAGCCGATCTCATGGGATTACAACAGATCCCAG
>PWFE01000099.1 GCA_003554115.1 Haloferacaceae archaeon
ATAAAACCGCAAAAAACGATTTTTACCGCGTGTTGCTTAGTCGATAAAGGGGATGACTTCGGGCATCGGCAGCATCGGGATGGCGAACATGCCCAGAACCGTGAGTCCACCGATGAGCAGCGGGACGGCCACAATCGCGTAGTTCGTTGCGCCGAGGAGGCCACCGACATCAGCAAACATCTCCGAAAGCGAGGGGGTATCGCTCAGCCGGAGAATGCCGAGTTCGAGGCCGAAGAGGATAACCGTCGCTGAGGCCGAGACCATACAGAACGGGCAGATTTCACCGATGATGCCCAACTGCAGGTAGACGAAGAACGCCGAAAAGACCACACCGGAGGCGGTGATCGGCGTCAGGATTTTGATGATCAGCGGGTGACGCGTATCGAACCACCACAGCGTCAATCCGAGCGTCGTCAGGTAGTAAATCGCTCCAAAGGTGGCTAGCGGAATGCCGAGAACGTAGGCCCACTGACTCGTGATAACGGCAATGCTACCCTGCGTGAGCGCATCGGAGCCAGCCGGGATGGCTGGAAGAGCAAACAGGTGAATTGCGGTCAGCATCATACTGACCATCCAGCCGACAGCGGCCACCACCGCAAAGATCCCGAAGAGAATCGAGACTCGCGAGGAGTAGGCCCAGTCGTAGTCGAACTTGTTCAGCATCTGGTTTTGGACTGCCATACAACAGTGTTCAACGCTTGGTGCAATAAGTATTGTGCTTTTCGCCCAATACAGTGCATGAGAGAAAACGAGAGGAGTTGAAATCCTGTGCATGAGTCGTTTTAGTCGGTTCGAGAGCACCTAACACGCTTCTTCTGTGTTAATATTGTACAAAATATACACACCCGTCTCGGAGTCGGTTGAGTCGACGTCCAACAGCACAGCAATCGCTCTCAGCGTGTTATACTGAAGCGCGAGCGTGTCGGTATCCTACGTCGACACGCTGTTGCTTCGATTGAACGTATTCGACAGCTACGGATAGCCCTGTTGGTTCAGGTGGCCGATATCAGCTAAGCGGTAGGCTTTTAGGGCGTCCTAAAGAATATGACGGCCAACGAATGAGCGTCGACAGCTTCGTTCGGTGGCGTTCTATCGCACCACTTCGAGTTGTCGCCGTCGACTGTCGCCTTTGTGCGACTGGATGGACATATGTCAAAGCCTAATACACAGAGTCGTCTGGCCGACCAGCATGCCGCACAGCCGCCAGTCGAACAGTCAGTCGAGACAACAGGAGCCGTCGACGATCCGATCGTCGAACTGTCGAACGTCTCGAAAACGTTCGGCGACGAGACCGCCGTCGACACTGTCTCCCTACAGGTCGAACGCGGTGAGCTGTTGACGCTGTTGGGGCCCTCGGGCTGCGGCAAGACGACGACGCTCCGAATGATCGCTGGCCTCGAAAAGCCAACCGAGGGAACGATCCGCATCGAGGACGAACAGGTCGCCGCCGCCGGCCGTGCGAGTGCCCCGGAATCGCGGGATGTCGGCATCGTTTTTCAGGATTTCGCGCTGTTTCCACATCTCTCGGTTCGAGAAAACATCGCCTTCGGTCTCTCGGAACTCGACGACGAGGAAACTACCGAGCGTGTCGACGAACTGCTTGAACTCGTCGACATGCCGGATCACGGTGAGAAATCTCCCGAACAGCTCTCTGGCGGACAAAAACAGCGCATCGCGCTAGCGCGGTCGCTCGCACCAGAGCCCGCGGTTTTGTTGCTTGATGAGCCGTTTTCTAACCTCGATGTCCGACTTCGTGTCGAAATGCGCGAAGAGGTCCGAGCGATTCTGAAAGAGGCGGGCGTCACTGCGGTGTCGGTGACCCACGACCAAGAGGAAGCACTCTCGATTTCGGATCGGGTTGCAGTGATGAACAACGGCCACCTCGAACAACTCGACAAACCGGAACGCATTTTCGAGTTGCCGAAATCACGGTTCGTTGCCTCTTTTTTGGGTCGGGCGAGCTTCCTGACAGGCTATGTCCACGACGGCGTGCTGAAAACAGGGTTGGGAACGTTCGATGCGATGACACTCGATGGCTACACCAACCAGTACGAAGGAATCGCGGTCGACGTGCTCGTCCGACCTGACGATCTCCGAGCGGGGCGGGCAGCCGACGAACAGACCGACGGCGAGGTTACCTCGCGGCAGTATGTTGGCCCTTCGTTCATCTACCGTGTTGATCTCGACAACGGCGATACGGTACACTGCATGCACAATCACGTCGAGGACTTCGATCTCGGCGAGCGTGTCTCGGTCGACCTCGTCGCCGATCACCCACTGGCGTGGTACCCGCGCGAGGGAGCGAAAGCTGATCAGTTCTGTTCAGTGACTGGCGATGGCTCGTTCTGTACGCTTTCGGAGACAATCGATTCGGGCTATTAGAACGCGACTAACGGAACGCCGAAGACGACCAGCAGGCCAACGAGCAACACAAGCCCGCCAGCCATCGCCTGTTTTGTCGTGAACTCCTGCATCGGTGAGGTTACGCGCGCATCAGGGTCGTCTTCGTGAGCGTGATCTGCCATACCTACCAGTAGTCGTCGACTACTAAAATAGCTGTATGTTCGGCAGTTCTGAACAGGCGTTCGAAACGAGAACTCGACCCTGAGTGTTAAGCCACTTGCAGAACCAAACTCACGTATGACAACTACTCAGTCAGACGACCAACTCCTTGATCGACACTGGTGGAAGGAGTCGGTGATCTACCAGATCTACCCGCGAAGTTTCAATGATACCGACGGCGACGGCGTCGGCGACATTCCGGGCATTATCGAGAAACTCGATTATCTCGACGATCTGGGCGTCGACATCATCTGGCTCAACCCTGTCTATGAGTCACCCAACGCCGACAACGGCTACGATATCGCCGACTACCAGTCGATTATGGACGAGTTCGGTACCATGGAGGATTGGGAAACCCTGCTCGATGGGCTCCATGACCGTGGGATCAAACTCATCATGGATCTCGTCGTCAACCACACCTCCGACGAACACGAGTGGTTCGTCAACTCAAAGGATGAACAAAGCGAGTATCACGACTACTACATCTGGAAACACGGCCGAACCGACATTGACGGATTTACGGGCCACCTCGGGCCTGAAGACGAAGCCCCACCCAACGAGTGGGAATCCTTCTTTGGCGGCCCAGCCTGGGCCTACGACGAGGAGGTCGGCAAATGGTATCTCCATCTGTTTGACAAAAAGCAGCCGGACCTCAACTGGGAGAATCCTGCTGTCCGCGACGAAATCTTTGAGATGATGGAGTGGTGGCTCGACAAAGGCATTGATGGCTTCCGCATGGACGTGATCAACCTACTGTCCAAACCGGATTCAGTCACCAAACACGACCCACCGCTGAACAACACCAACATGTGGGAGACGTTCGATGGCCCACGGATGCAGGAGTACCTCAACGAGATGCACGACCGCGTGCTGGAAGGTCGAGATGTGTTCGCACTCGGTGAAATGATGGGGCGGATGGATATGGAGACCGCAATCAACTACGTCGGCGAAGACGGCCCACTGTCGACGCTATTTCATTTCGATCACGTGCTGTTGGACCACGGCGGCGAGATCTGGGAGACCAACGAGTGGACGCTCAACGATCTGCGTGATTCGTTTAATCGCTGGCAGTACGGGCTTGCCGAGGACGGGTGGAACAGCATCTATCTGAGCAACCACGACCAGCCGCGACTCGTCTCGCGGTTTGGAAATGACGGCGAGTATCGCAAGGAGTCGGCCAAGCTGCTTGCCACCCTGATTTTCACCCTCCGGGGGACGCCCTACGTCTTCCAGGGTGCAGAGATTGGGATGACGAACTACCCGTTCGACTCACTGGATGAGTTCCGAGATGTCGAGACGGTCAACCCCGTCCGTAATGCGCTCGACAGCGGCGAAATAGAGAGCTTCGAGCAGGTCAAAGATGGCCTTCGACACAACAGCCGGGATAACGCCCGAACGCCCATGCAGTGGGACGCAAGCGACAAGGCCGGCTTTACGACCGGCGAGCCGTGGATCGGCGTCAACCCGAACCACGACGAGATCAACGTCGAAGCTGCCCGCGCCGACGAGAATTCGATATGGCACTACTACCGCGACCTGATCGAGCTCCGAAAAGATAGCGACGTGAGCGACGCAATGGTGTACGGTCGCTACGATGTGCTGATCAATGAGCACGAGGAGGTCTGGTCCTACATCCGAACCTTGGGAGACGAACGGCTGTTGGTGACGCTCAATCTCGCCGAATGGGAGGGTCACACCTGGATTCCCGAAGAGGAAGTCG
This sequence comes from Haloferacaceae archaeon, assembly GCA_003554115.1. Next base: position 4,283 of record PWFE01000099.1, read on the forward strand.
ATTTCGACCCACACGAAATGGAGGCTGAACTCCTCTTATCGAACTACGGGGCCGACGAGACGGCCACCGATGTCGAGGCGGCGGCCTTCGATCTTCGGCCGTGGGAAGCACGGATCTACCGACTTCACTAGCGCTCTTCTGGGGCTGGTGTGTTATTTACGCAGGCTCCACAGTAGCGACCGGAGTTTGTAGAGAATTGTCTCATTCTGATACCCTGCCCAGCCGTTGATTCCACCCAGCAAGGTCGCAGCCGCATACCCCTCGTCATCAAGGAGTTTCGTCGCTTGCTTCGCAACGATGCCCATCTTGCATACGACAACTACCTCTCTGTCTCGCGGAATCTCGTCGAGCCGACTCAGCAGCGATTCGTTGTTTTGCTTCTGGAGGTCGCGGTACACTGGGAGGTTGTAGCTGCCATCGAT
>PWFE01000062.1 GCA_003554115.1 Haloferacaceae archaeon
CGGCAACGGTGTCGAGACCGATTGCACTCGCCGTCTGGGCATCGTAGGCCTCCGGGTTGATCGCCCAATACTCGCCCTTGTGTCGGACGAATCCGCGAGATTCGAGTCGACGGAGCGTCGTGCCGACGCTGCCGCGGGGAACGTCCAGTTCGTCGGCGAGTTCGCTCGGCCGGAACCCGAGTTCAGGATGATCGGCGAGGAACTCCAGGATGCGACGCCCGTTGGTGTCCTCGCTCGGGAGGTCAGTCGGCTGGTAGCTTTCGAAGTCGACGGGCATTGTAACTCTATGTAATCAATTGTCAGTATACGTAATAACACTACGGGTGGGCTATCTCCCCAGACATCGACATCCTCTTTTCAGTCCTGGACAGACAGTTCGTATGACTCACCAAATCGCCGTCATCGAAGGCGACGGTATCGGACAGGAAGTGATCCCAGCAGCCATCGACGTTCTTGAGGCACTTGATCTCGATCTCGAATTCAGCTACGGCGAGGCAGGCGACGCCGTCAAAGCCGAGACGGGCGAGGCACTCCCGCAGTCGACCTACGACCTCGCAGCCGAGGCCGACGCCACCCTCTTTGGGGCGGCCGGCGAGACCGCCGCCGACGTCATTCTCCCGCTTCGGGAGGCCGTTGATTCGTATGTTAACATTCGACCTGCCAAAGCCTACCCCGGAATCGAGGCCGTCAGACCCGAAACCGACCTCGTCTTTTTGCGCGAAAACACCGAAGGAGTCTACTCGGGCCACGAGGACGACCTCTCCGATGACCTCTCGACGCTCACTCGCGTCGTCACCACCTCAGCCTCCGAAAAGCTCGCCGAGTTCGCCTGTGAGTATGTCACCGAAAGCGTCGACCACGACGGCTTTAGCGTCGTCCACAAAGCGAACGTGATGCGGAAAACCGACGGTCGGTTCCGCGATGCCGTGGTCGACATCGCCGAAGAACAGGGCGTTGAAACCGACGAGGTGCTAATGGATGCCTTTGCGACGCGAGTGTGTCTCGACCCCGAGCAGTTCGATGTGATCGTCTGTCCGAACCTCGCGGGCGACGTGCTCTCGGATCTCGCGGCGGGCCTCGTCGGCGGACTCGGCCTGTTGCCGTCGGCGAACATCGGCGACGACAACGCGCTGTTTGAGCCAGTCCACGGCACGGCCCCCGACATCGCGGGCGAAGGCGTTGCCAACCCCTCGGCGACGATTCTCTCAGCCGCAATGCTACTTGACCATCTCGGCTACAGCGACGAAGCCGACCGCGTCGAGACGGCCGTCGAAACTGTGCTGGCCGAGGGGCCACACACCGGCGACCTCGGTGGTGAGGCGTCGACCGAGGAGATGACCACCGCGATTGTCGACCAACTTTAGCGGAGAAAGGTCAATAATAACCATACTGTTTCTTTTCAACATTGATAATCAGAGCCATGGGTATATGACCTTGAGTTTTAACTATCTGAGTAGATGACGGTCACCTCCACCGTGGTCCCTGGTGAGGACCTCCACGAGACGCTGGTCTCAACAGCCGCCAGCGAGTCGGTCGAGGGGATTCTCCTGCTTGCAACTCCTGATGAGCCACTGCTCACAGATTCCTTCGAGTCGACTCTTCAGTCGCTATCGGTTCCGATCTTTGGTGGTATCTTTCCCGAAATTATCGCTGAGGGAGATAACACCGATTCGGGTGTGCTGGTTGTCGGGCTGTCGGCCGAGCCAGTTGTCACGACAGTAGAGGGCTTGAGCGATCCAGACACCGCATTCCGCGACGCGCTCGATCCGAGACTCCCGGCCAAGGGATACAGAACGGCGTTCGTGTTCGTCGACGCCTACAGCGAGTGTATCGAACAGTTTATTCAGGCACTGTTTCGGACCTACAGCGTTGAGCTGAGTGTTATTGGTGGCGGTGCGGGCACACTTGGTGATGAACGCAGCCCCTGTCTGATTACCAACGAGGGCGTTATCGAAGACGCCGCGGTGATTGCGGCACTACATGCGCCGACCTCCGTCGGCGTTAACCACGGCTACAAGGAGATCGCTGGGCCGTTTAGAGTCACTGACGCGGAAGGATCAACGCTGCATACGCTTGATGGCAAACCGGCTTTCGAGCAGTACCGCGACGTGGTTGAGCGCCACGCGGGCCGGACGGTGACGCCCGAGACCTTTTTCAAGGTCGCCAAATCATACCCGTTCGGCATTAGCCGTCTGGACGGCGAACAACTGGTTCGTGACCCGTTTGCGGTTGAGGACGGCTCAATGTCCTGTTTCGGAGCCGTACCTGAGGGTGAGTTTTTAAGTGTGTTGGCCGGCGATGCCGACTCGCTCGTCGACGCCGCACACACTGCGGCCGACCACGCCACAAGCGGGTCTTTTGGGCCCGAAAGTCTGCTGTTTTTCGACTGTATCTCACGCGTCCTGTATCTCGAAGACGACTTCGACCGCGAGTTGGCAGCAGTCACCGACCATGGACTGCCTGTTGTCGGTGCACTCACTATCGGTGAGATTGCGAACGATGGCATCGGACATCTCGATTACTACAACAAAACCGCGGTTATCGGTGCGTTAGGTGACGTATGACCGACAGACAACAGCGGATTCAGACCCTGTATGAAATTTCGCTATCGATTGGCTCGAAAGGGACACTGGTCGACACTGCCGATGATGCGCTGTTGGGCTATCTACAGAAACTAAACTGCTCTGTCGGGGCAATCTACCGGCATCGGTCGAGCGCCGAACGAGCCGACTACGAAACCATTGCAACGATTCCGGCGGTTCCAGAGAGCAACAACACGCTGCAGGCAGCCTTCGGTGCGCTGCCGGATGCCAACAGGCCAATCGGTGAGCAGCTACCGATTTCGGGACAGACCGAAGAGGGAGCCCACTTCTGTCTGTTCGAACTTCCCGACTTTGGCGTGCTCGCAATCGGGAAACACGGCGGCCGAGTCGACGAGATTACGCGGTCAGCACTTCGTCCGCTCAACGAGAAGCTCGCCGAAGCCTGCCGGAGTAAACTGATCGAGACACAACAGCGCGTCGAGCGCAACCGGTTTGAGGCCGTGTTCGATGCGATTCCCGAACCGATTGTCAGCACTGTCGTCGACGATGACGGAATCGAGCGGGTAAAACACATCAATACGCCGTTTGAAAAGACGTTCGGCTACAGTGCGGAAGCCGCACGCGGTCGACCGATCGGTGCGCTCATTACCCCTGTTGTGACTGGTAGCAGCCACACACAGATCACCGCCGACAGAAGCGACGAATCCGAAACGTTCGCAACAGCCGACGGGACAGCCGAGTTTCTCAGTCGACAGGTTGCAGTCAACGGCTGTGAGTCCAAAGAGTACATCCACCTCTACGTCGACATTTCGGAACAAAAACAGCACCAACACGAACTCGAACGCTACGAACGGCTTGTCGAGAACCTCCCAATCGGTGTGTATCGAACCACGCCCGGGCCGGACGGCGAGTTCCGACTGGTCAACAAAGGGCTGGTCGACATTTTGGAAGCCGAAACGGCAAGCGATTTCGAGACGATGGCTGTTTCTGACTCATATATTGGGGCGACCAAACGCAGCCAGTTCAGTGAGTTGTTGCTTGAACAGGGCTCGGTCGACGGGATTGAACTGGAGTTACAGACACTCAAGGGTAATCCGATCTGGGCGGCAGTTACCGGCCGAGCAGTCCAAGAAAACGGCGAGACCGTCTTTGAGTTGGCGCTGCAGGATGTCACCGAACGAAAAGAGCGCCAACAACAGCTTACAGTGCTCAACCGTGTGTTGCGGCACAACCTCAGGAATGCGATGAACGTCATCAAAGGCAACACCCGACTGCTCGGTGAAGCAGTCGACGCATCGTTCGAACCACATATCGCCGCCATTGAACAGCGCGTCGACAGTCTCGAGCAGTTAAGCAATAAGGCAGGCACGATGCGTTCGCTGTTCGACCAAGGCCGCGAGGTGACCACGAGTGTCGAAATGAGCGGCCTACTAGCAGAGCTGAAAGCCGAGTTTGAGTCGTCGTATCCCGAAGCAACGATTTCGATAGAGACGGCCGATCCGGTCTCGGTTCAAGCGGATGTCCGACTAAAAATGGCACTGGACGAACTGCTTGATAACGCCGTTGTCCACAACGACAACCCCCAGCCGGCAGTGACAGTGAGTGTCTCTGGCTCAACGGTGAAACCGCCAAGTCGCTGGGTCGACATCATGGTTTCCGACAACGGGACCGGAATCCCCACCGAAGAGTGGCAGACACTCGAAAACGGCGAGGAAACACCCTTGCAGCACGGTACTGGCCTCGGTCTCTGGTTGGTGTACTGGACGGTCTCGCTGCTCGGAGGGACAATCGAGCGATCAATCGTCGACTCGGGCTCACAGGTCGTCTTGACGCTTCCGCGCGCACCAACTGCTCATTCGGCAGACTAACCATTCGGTAGACTAACCATTCGGCAGACTGACCGTCTGCTGAGAAGGTGAGATAACATAAACCGCTGGCTGCCGTCGAATCCAGTATGGTCCAGATTGAACTCAGCGAAGAGACCGTCGACCGGCTGGATATGCTCCGAGAAACCGACGAAAGCTACGACGAAATCGTCACCGAGCTGCTCAACATCTACGAAGTCGAAGAACTCACCCTGTTTCGAAGCGGCGACGGCTAGCCGTCGTCTTCGAGATACGCCGTTCTGGCCTGCTCGAAACTGTCGGTTTCGACAAGATGTGACTGGAGTGCCTCGGCGTACTCGCCGGTAAGGCGTTCGGCAGCCGCGAGTTTTTCGGCGTCGACACTCCCATCATCACCCCCGCCGAAGCCGAGTGCGGATTTCAGCGAGCCCAGCAGCCCGCCCGTCGAGCCTCCAGTCGGCTCGGCCGGTCGACCCCCCATCCCAGCCGTCTGCGTGCGGATCGATTCCAACTCCGGGATGATCGTCTCGACGTTGTCCGTGTTGGCGACGATCCGGGCGGTCTCTGGATTCTCGGCGTCGTCGATTTCGAACTCGGTTGCGGTCATAATCAGTCCCCACTCGGCGTTACTGAACTGCGAGGCTTGGACCTGCTCGTTGAACTCCTGGTCGACTGCCATCCGCTGGCCGATAATTGCGTCCGTCCAGTTGCTCATGGGGTATGTATGGGCGGCCGGTGTATCAGCGTATCGAGTGGGCCGAAACAGCATCACTCATAGGTAGTCACTACCTACTCAGTGTATGGACGAGAGACTCCGTCGACGAACCGTGCTTGGAGCCACAGCCAGCGGCCTTGCGGTGTCGCTTGCGGGCTGTCTCGGCGGTGATGACGAGGAGATCGAAGCCGAGACGTACGGCGATTGGTTCCAAAACGCCCGAAACTTTGAGGGAACAATCGATGAAACTGACAGCGATGAGGTGACCGTGGCTGTTGGTTCCGGTCAGGGGCTGTCGTACGATCCGGCCGCCGTCCGAATCACCACCGGCACGACGATTGTCTGGGAGTGGACGGGTGTCGGCGGCAGCCACGACGTTGTCGAAGAGGACGGCGAGTTCGAAAGCGACACCTACGTCGACGAGGGCGAAACGTTCAGCCATACGTTCGACGAATCGGGCGTCTATCGGTACGTCTGTACGCCCCACCAGACACAGGGTATGGTTGGCGCTGTCGAAGTTGTCGACGAGTAGTCACCGCCTACTCGGTGGGCCACAGCCCATCGAACCGCTGTTCACAACGTTTACTGCCGGTCGGGAGCCACGCATGGCCGTCACTGATTTCGATTGGATCGGCTGCCAGATCCTCGGAGAGTAACGAGCCGGTTGCGAGCCCACACGCGGACACCTCTGGGAGAGCGGCTGCAACGTGAACTGCTGCCGTGCGGGCGACGACCGCATCGACAGTCGTTGTAACAGTCGGCGTCAGGCCAGCCGATTGGGCCTGCATGGCGGTCTCAATCGTCCGTGTGGGACCACCGAGAGCCATCGGTTTGAGGACGGCGACGTCGGCTGCTTCCGCATCAAGTATCGTCGCAAGCGAGTTGATCGATAACGACTCATCGACCGCAATGTCGACCCCATGTCCACGGAGTGCGGCCAGTCCCTCAAGATCGTCGGCCGCAAGCGGCTGTTCGAGATACTCGATGTCGACCGCGAGTTCCGAAAGCAGACGATCCGCCTCGGTCCGACTCCATGCGCCGTTGGCATCAAGCCGAATCCGTGCGCGCTCGCCAACCGCACGGTCGACTGCTCGAATGCGGTCGAGATCCGCACTCACTGACCGAGCACCGACTTTGAGTTTGAGCCACTCAAAGCCCTCCTCAACCGCGGCGGTTGCGGCCGCGACGGTGGTCTCGACATCGCCGTCACCAATGGTGGCGTTCACCGGGACGGACTCGGCCGGTGTTCGCGATCCGACAAACTGTTCGTGAAGCCACTCCGCCAGCGAGCGGTTCGCTAAACGGGCACGTCCGTCACAAACCGCGAGGTCGACCGAATGCGCGGCGGCAGGTGTCTCTGTGGGGTCTGGCCGGTTCGGCGGCATCTCATCGGCCTGAACAACTGACTGAAGGGTTTGTCGACACGTCTCGTAGGATTCGGTCCAGCCAGCCAGCGGTGTGGCTTCACCGAGTCCCTGGTGGCCCTCAACAGTGAGACCGATCAACAGCCCTCGGCGGTCAGTGATCTTGCCAGCCGCAGTCCCGAGTGGCGTGGCCAACGAAAGGGAAAACGGTTCAACCCACATCAGAGTGCCAACCCGATCCCGAACAGCAGCGAGTAGGCTGCCAGTAGTTTACCAGTCGTCTCCAGAGCAGGGTTCAACGCGGCTCCCGACGTTTTCGTCCAGACGGTGCGTGTAACCATCGCCGCAATCGGGAGCGTGAGCAGTGGCAGTAGCACAGTCAGTGACCAGCCGTCGACTGCCCAGAGCCAGACGGGAACCAGATACGCCAGCCCGAACAGCCCGGTGTACTCCAGTCGACTCACCCGGTAGCCGAACCGGACGGCGAGCGTCCGTTTGCCGGTCGTTACGTCCTCCTTGCGGTCTCGGATATTGTTTACCACCAGTATGTTCGTCGAGATTGCGGCCACCGGAAGGCTGGCCAGAAACGCCGTTGCTGTGACTGTTCCCGGTGGGATTGTCGTCGACAGCGGTGCGGCCAAGACCGCTGCGGCCTGGACGTAGTAGGTACCCATTACCGCGATCACGCCAAAAAAGACGAAGACGAACAGGTCACCTAGGCCGTGATAGCCGAGTGGGTAGGGCCCGCCCGTGTAGGCAATGCCTGAAATCACCGATAAGAGGCCAATAACTAAGATAGGGGCTCCTCCGACGTAGACCAGATAGCTGCCAACGACGATGGCTGTGGCGAACGTGAGATACATTGCACGCTTGACACGCTCGGGGGCAATAATGCCAGACTGGGTAACACGGGTGAACCCCTCACGGGCCTCAGTGTCTGCGCCCTGAATCGCATCGTAGTAGTCGTTGGCGAAGTTGGTACCGATCTGGATCAGTGCCGCACCAACAAAGGCCGCAAGTAGCGGTCCTAGTGAAAAAACGCCGTCGGCCCACGCTAGGCCACCACCGACGACAATCGGCGCAGCTGCCGCCGGCAACGTCTGTGGACGAGCCGCCGCAAGCCACGCGCGGGTTCCTGACAGTTCCGTTCCGCTCATTACTGCCTCTCAGGTCGCCGTCGGAGTGAACCTTCGGATTTCGCCACGTCTCGGCGGTGGCTTGGTCGACCTCATAAATACTTACTCAGTGTATAATAAATTTTTTGTATCGGCATTTGAATAGGGTGAGACTGCCGTTTCCGAACGCCAGTACTATTTAGGGTTGCAGATAGAAGCCGGGGTATGGTCAGCTACGACTCACTCCACGATCCGAACGCGGAGTACACCATGCGGGAGCTGTCGGCCGAAACAATGGGCGTTGCGGGCAAGCGCGGCGGCGGCCGCGATGTCGAGATCACCGACGTCCAGACGACGATGGTCGACGGGAACTTCCCGTGGACGCTAGTTCGTATTTATACTGATGCCGGCATCGTCGGCACAGGCGAAGCCTACTGGGGTGCGGGCGCACCGGAACTCATCGAGCGAATGAAGCCGTTCATCATCGGCGAAAACCCCCTAGATATCGACCGACTCACTGAACATCTCGTCCAGAAAATGTCCGGTGAGGGTTCGATTGGCGGTGTGACTGTCACCGCGATCTCCGGGATCGAAGTCGCACTGCACGATCTGGCGGGCAAAATTCTCGACATCCCTGCCTACCAGTTGTTAGGCGGCAAATACCGCGACAAAGTCCGCGTCTACTGTGATTGTCACACGGCTGATGAGGCCGATCCCACCGCGTGTGCCGACGAGGCCGAACGTGTTGTTGAGGAGTTGGGATACGACGCCCTCAAGTTCGACCTAGACGTTCCATCTGGCCACGAGAAAGACCGGGCTAATCGTCACCTGCGCGGCGTTGAGATCGACCACAAGGTCAGTATCGTCAAAGCGGTCACCGAGCGCGTTGGCTCGCGGGCTGATGTGGCGTTCGACTGTCACTGGACGTTCTCCGGTGGGAGTGCCAAACGCCTCGCGCAGGCGCTCGAGCCGTTCGATGTCTGGTGGCTCGAAGACCCAGTGCCGCCAGAGAACCACGATGTCCAACGCGAGGTCACCCAGTCGACCTCCACGCCAATCGGTGTCGGCGAGAACGTCTACCGGAAACACGGCCAGCGGCGGTTGATCGAAAACCAGGCCGTCGACATCATTGCCCCTGACATGCCCAAGGTCGGCGGCATGCGCGAGACCCGGAAAATCGCAGATCTTGCAGACATGTACTACGTGCCGGTGGCGATGCACAACGTTGCCTCACCGATTGCGACGATGGGATCGGCCCACGTCGGGGCAGCGATTCCGAACTCGCTTGCGGTCGAGTACCACAGCTACGAACTCGGCTGGTGGGAAGATCTGGTCGAAGAAGACGTCATTGAGGACGGCTACATCAAGATTCCCGAGAAACCGGGGCTTGGTGTGACCCTGGATATGGATGTCGTCGAAGAGAAAATGGTTGAGGGCGAAACGCTCTTCGACGAAGCGTAAACTTCGTCGGGCTGGAAAATCTTCTATTTTCCGTGTTTGACGAGGCGTAAGGCTCGTCGAGCCAACGAAGCGTTGTGCTGTAGGTTTCGACTGCGCGTGGATCTGATAGTGCGGTCGACAGCAGGCATTAGGAGTCGACTACTCCATGGTAGGCGGCAGTTACGCCGGTTGTGTGTTTTCGAAACACAGGCGACACAGATATATTATTAAATGGTACGCACCGGTTGGTATGACAGAACTCACACTGTATGATCGGCCGGATTGTCCCTACTCGAAACGCGTTCGACGCGTACTTGAGGTACTAGATATCGACTACGAGGAGATCATCGTCCCTGCGGACCGCGAGGAGCGAGATGACGTCGAGTCGATTACCGGCCAGCGCGGGATTCCCGTCTTAGTCGACGACAGCCATCCCGACGGCTGGTTGGCCGACAGTGGCGAGATCTCATCGTATCTCAAAGAAACATACAACACATAACCCGGCGTCCAGCACACCAGAGTCGCCTGTTTTTATATTAGCTGTAGGTATCGAGAGTCGAAAGACTGCGACGTGTTCATCGTTGGTAATCCAACACTCGAATGATACGTCGACGGCGATAGCGGCGACAGTAATAATAACATCTATCATTCAATGGCTCGTGAGTTAATATATGACCGTTGTCAGCGTCTCCATGCCGGAAGACCTGCTCAGTCGAATCGACTCGTTTGCCGACGAACACGGCTACACCGGCCGCAGTGAGGTCGTCCGCGAGGCTGCCCGGAACCTGCTGGGGGAGTTCGAGGACAAACGACTCGAAGACCGTGATCTGATCGCAATCGTCACTGTGTTGTTCGACTACGAGACGACCAGTGTCGAAGAACGCATGATGCATCTCCGCCACGAACACGAACACCTCGTCGCCTCGAACTTCCATAGTCACGTCGGCAACCATTACTGTATGGAGCTGTTTGTCCTCGAAGGACAACTCGACGAGATTTCGACATTCGTCGGCAAGATCAGAGCGACACAGGACACGCTGTCAGTTGATTACTCGGTGATGCCCGTCGACGATTTTGACTCCTTAGAGAACTTCAACTAGTCCTCGCCGATGTATCGGTCGGCAAGATACACACACACACCAGCCAGCACAATACCGAAGACCACGTCAGTCGCCCAGTGGATACCGAGATACATTGTCGAAATGATAACACTGACCGCTAAGACAGTCGCAATCGCCAGCCAGTAGGGGTACTCCTCGCGTGTTTTGTATGCGAAGATGGCGACCGTCGCCGACAGTGATGTGTGAAGCGACGGGAACACGTTGGCTGGATCGTTCACTTCGGTCGTAATCATCTGGTACTGTGCATCGGTTTGGTACAGCAAGTTCGTAAACACGACATCGTTGAAGTTTCGTGGCCCATAAGCCATGAAAATAATGTACAGTATCAGTCCAATAAAGTAGTTGAAACTGTAGGCCCCAACAAGTCGTTTCAGTGTCTCACGTTCCGAGAGGGCGGCGTAGGCCAACAGCGGAAAGACGAGTAGAAACGCATACCCGTACATATAGACCGCTGAAAAGTAGGTTGTGAGTGCCTCGGTCTCGAACGACTGAACAACGGCGACGAACTCACCTTCTATCGAGTAAATCGTGTTCGTGATGTTTAGTCCGATGATCCGCGAGACCTCTTGGGCAGAATCACGCAGCACTGAGTTGAGTGCTAACACGACGAGCAGTACCCCAAAGTATGGGGCAAACTCACGAGATCGTGGCCTGAACTCTTCGGCGAGTATCGACAACCGGCTTCGGCCAATAATCACTGTGCTGAACAGACAAATCACCGCGACGATGGCCACAAATTCGACGAGTAACTGAGTTCGATACATTATCTGATCTGTGAGATGAGTTCGTTGTCAGCGGTGTACTGATAGCCGATGTCACGAAACTGTTCGCGGGCGCGTTCGACATCAAGGTCACCATCCGTCCCGATAAACGGGACCTCGGGATCCGATCCATCCCAGCGTAGCGAATCAGCCAACCACTCAGTTTCGGCAAGTGGGCTCGCAATCGGTCGACCGTACCCATCGAAGTACTGTTCGACGAGTCTCGACTTATCGATGACTTGGGCAATCAGTCGGCGCACGTTTGGGTTCCGCAACGGTTCTCGGCGAGTGTTAAATCCGAGATGATAAAACGCGTTCGACTGGTGCTCGATCAGATCAAGATCCGAATCAGCCTCGATAGTGCCGACCTCCGTCGGTCTGAGTGTGGCGATCGTCGCATCGGCTTCACCGCTTCGTAGCAGTTCCATGGCCACCGTATCCGAGCCAACTGAGAAGACTGTGAGGCGCTCGAACGGCAGTGGCCCATCGTAGGCTTCCGGTGGCGGCTCGAACCGCTCTTCGGGTGGTATTTCTGTGTCGTCTACCGTGGACTCACTGGCGTCGGCTTCGGCGATTGTGCTGTTGGGCTGTGTCGTCGACTCGTTTGAAACAGATTCGTTTGCGGCGTCGACATCGGCCTCGTCATCGGCGTCGGGTTGTGTGCGAAGCCGCCATAAGAAATGCGAATCGAACCGGGTGAACTCAACGATGTCGTCGCCGGGCTCTTGGTCGAATTGGATCGGCCCGCTGCCGACCGCCTCTTGATTAGCTGTGGTGAGTGCGACGGTTGTCTCGCCGCTCCGGTTGCGAGGTCGTTCGATTCGTGTTCGGGTCTCCCAGATGTGGGCCGGTAGTATGGGTACAGCAAGCGCTCGCTTGGCGACCTGTTGGCTTGCGTTAGTAAAGCGAATCCGCAACTCGCGGGAGTTTTGGACGTGTATGGCCTCGACCAGCGAGATTCGACCACGGAACCGCTCGGATGGAATCGGACGAACGGCCTCTCCCAGAGAGGTATCACGGAGAAACTCGTAGGTAAAGTAGACATCGAACGCGGTCAGTGGTTCGCCGTCGTGCCACTCAAGGCCCTCACGAAGCGTGATCGACACTTCGAGTTGGTCGTCCGTCTCGTCCCACTGATACTCGCGGGCCAGCCACGGAATGTAGTCTCCGTTCTCTTCGAGCACAAGCGGATCGTACAGCAGGTCGACGAGCGATTCGCCCTGCTTGTAGTCGGCCGAAATCGGGTTTCTGTTTCCCGTGATCCGGTCGTCGACAACGGCTAATCCGAGCGTTCCAGGGTCGCCGGTTGGATTTAGCTTCAACAGGTTGTGAGGTCGAGTCGGTGCACGCTGGTTCCAACTGTCGGCTTCGAACGAGTTGGTCCGAACCCCACTCAGATGGGTCGGTGCGACAAGCGGAACGAACGGCTGAGTTCGGGCCAACAGCTCTTGTAGTTCGTCGACCGCCTGCTGTCGACGCTCACCGCTGGTTGATCGCTGACTGTCGAGCAGTTGGTCGCTGCTCAGATGTGTAAACCCATACGGGTTCTGCCAGCCCAACGCCCCATCGAACGTCGAACGAAACAGCGGGTAGAGCAGATCTGGATCTGGCGGCTGTGGATACGGAAACTGTCCGACGTAGATGTCGAAATCATGGTTCAACAACACCTGCTCGGAAAAGCCTCTGACGTCGACGAGCCTTAGCTGGGCGTCGAAGCCGACGGCTTCGAGTTTGGAGCGCAACTCTTGGGCAATCCTAATACCAAACGGATCGAGATCGGCGTACAGCGTCGTGATGTCGACCGAGAGTGGAGTCTGTTGAGACCGACCAACACGAGTCTGCACACGCCCGATACAGCCCGCAGCTGCGGCAGAGAGACCAGCGGCTCCAGCCAGCAGCGACCGACGGGAAAGCCGTGGGGTTGTATCGGAGCCAATCATCAACGAATACGAACGAGTGGTGTCTACATGTGTTCCAGCAAGGACATATAATAACGCTACGATCTCTGTCGTTTTCTGTCGGAATTCGTGATTAGAGATAACCGAACAGCGGCAGTGCAAGCCCGACAAGCCATGCCGCCACGGCCACGACAACCAGCGGCGGATCCGTTTTATCGGCTGTCGGCTCGTCTTCGCGCCCGGCGTTGTGTGAGTCGACGAGCGTGACCGCCAACACCCCGAGAGCCAGCAGCAGCCCGATCCGGTGAAGCACCAGTTGAATCGGGACGATACCGATGCCGATGGCAGCGAAATCGTAGACGAATCCCGCACCCATCCCGACAATCGTAAAGCCGAACGCACTGAGCGGGCGGAGCCGTGGTGCGAACGTCGCGACAATGGCGGGTGGGCCAACCACGATCAACGGATACAACAACCCCGCGATGTACTGCGGTGAGTACCCTGAGACGATCGACTCAAGAGCGATTCCAATCGCTCGAACCCCCAACAGCAGCCCTACCAACAAGGCTGCCAGCACGAAGCCATAGCGGTTTGTCTTCGCCCACTGGCCGAGATTACCGCCAACCCGACCGAGTGCCGTCCGGGTATCACGGGCGAAGACAGTCGACAGCAGACCGATTACCGCCAGTTCAATGCTCGAAATCCAGCCATCGCTCCAGCCGCCATCGAGACCGTAGTGCGTTCGGCTGACGTCCTCGACGAACGGCTGGTCGATAAAGTCGTCCTCGATAACGCGGGCGGGTCCGTGTATATCAGTGACAGTGTGGCGAAGCCGGAACCAATCGAAGTACTCCTCGTGGACCTGAATGGCGGTCCAGTCGTCGGCTTCGGAGGTGTACGCCCGGATGTGGCTTCGTGACCCGAGATACGCCCCGCTGTGGAGCTGGTAGCTTTCGTCGACCCACTCGGCATCGCCGCCGTGCGGACTCGAATCGATGAACGAATACCGTGTCGAACCGTCGGCGTCATCCCAGTCGACGCCGTCTTGGACCGACAGGTTGTAGCTGTCGGGATCTGCATCCTCTTCGGTTTCGTCCATCGGCTCCCACTCAAGTTCTTCACTGTCGGTCAACGCCTGTTTTGTCCGGTCCGGATCGCCGTGAATAACGACGTTGATCGCCAGCGTTCGGCCGTCTACGGATTCCGATCGGCTGGTGTATGGCCACAGGTAGCTTCCGTTTTCGGTCGGCTGAATCAGTCGGTCGTCGTCGACGGTTGCGATCTCTTGGTCGGGCTCGTCGCTCGGAAAGAATCCGACACTCCCGGCGAGGAGATACGCGCCAGCGAGAACGATAACGGCGGCAATAAGTAGCGTTCGCCGTTGGCTCATCTACTGATATTGCGGTGGTAGATATCAAAAAGTCTGTCGCTCGGCAGTACTGCAAGGTTCAAATGGGCCGGGGTCTCATCAGACAGTAATGAACGGCAATCGGTTTGGGCGACTGTTTCAGGCAACGACCTACGGCGAGAGCCACGGTGAGGCAATGGGTGTGACCGTCAGCGGCTGTCCAGCAGGAGTTGAACTCGACGAGGAGGATATCCAGCGAGAACTCGACCGGCGGAAACCCGGCCAGTCGATGATCACAACCTCACGAGGCGAGCCCGATGCGGTCAAAATCAATTCGGGTGTCCAAGACGGCTACACGACAGGGACACCCATTGGGCTGGTTATCGAGAACAAGGACGCCCGCTCGGGCAAGTACGAACCCTATATCACCGCACCGCGACCCTCTCACGGAGACTTTACGTACTCTGCCAAATTCGGCACGCGCAACTGGGGCGGTGGCGGTCGGTCATCGGCACGCGAGACCGTCAATTGGGTTGCTGCAGGAGCAATCGCGAAAAAGATCAATGAAGCCCACGGCATCGAAGTCAAAGCGCACGTCAACCAGATCGGCGACGTCAAAGCTGGCGAAGTGAGTTGGGAGGACATGCTTGAGCACACCGAAGAAAACGAGGTCCGGTGTGCCGACCCCGAGGCTGCCGAGAAGATGCGCGAGTTGGCCGATGAGTATCAGAAAGCGGGCGACTCCATTGGCGGGTCGATCTACTTCGAGACCCGTGGGGTTCCGCGTGGACTGGGTGCGCCACGGTTTGATTCGTTCCCTTCGCGGTTGGGTCAGGCGATGTTTTCCATTCCCGCGTGTACGCACGTCGAGTTCGGCTTGGGCAAGGAAGCCCGCGAGTGGAGCGGCAAAGACCGCAACGAAGACTGGGCGTTCGACGAGGATGGCGACCCCGTCCCGAAAGGCAACAAACACGGCGGGATGCAGGGCGGCATTACAACGGGCCAGCCGATCTGGGGTGAGGCCACCTGGCATGCGCCGACATCGATCCCGAAAAAACAGGAGACCGTCGACTGGGAAACAGGCGAAACCAAAGAGATCCAGGTCGTCGGCCGACACGATCCCGTACTGCCGCCTCGCGGCGTCCCAGTTGTCGAAGCCATGCTGAATCTAACGATTCTTGATTTCATGCTGCTGGCTGGCCGGATCAACTCCGACCGACTGGATGGCGACGTTGGTGAGTACGATACCGACTACCACCCACGCAGCCCGGACAACATGGAGTAGTCGACGGCTCGGACCGAATCGCGTATATAAGTAATCGTCGACTACTGCGGACGTTTTTCCCTGTCTACGAGCTGTTGATTGGAGCGCAGATGTGCATATAGAAACAAAAGGTGGATCCCGTTCTTAGGGCCACTCACTTGCCGAAAGTTCGTTCGAAGCGTCACCGGAAGGGTTCTCCCAGATTATCTGGACGGTATCGCCCTGCTCTACGATTTATTCGTTTTCTGTGGCGTTGTACAGCTCAAGGCTGTCACCGTTTTCGATGGTTTCGTTCCAGCCGTCGGCGGTGTCAATCGGGCTTTCTGGAGCAGGGAATCCCGGCGTGTCGTCGACAGTCACACGAATGGTTTCGGTATCGATGGCTTCACCGCCTTCGTGTGTGATTGTCACATTCGTCTCGTCGTCGAAGTCGTACGAAAAGAAGGCCTGTGGAACTGTTTCGGTGGTTCGATCACCCATCCCAAGGACGAACGCGCCGACCGTCGATGCGATGATGACGGTGATTACCACCACCAGAATAATGCCGACGACTTCCGATGCTCCCCGCCTGTCCGATATGAGTAGTGTCCGTACACGCATGGCTGGATCAACCGCGGCTCGCAGTCTACAACCCACACATGGTCGAATCCAGACCTCTCGGCTCCGCGTCGACCGGCTGTTTCCTGTATCTACCGCGCTGTCATGACTCTCTGTTGGATTTACTTACAAATTAATGATATATGATCGCTGGCCCGATGGGTCGACTACTGAGACATTTAAAATCAACTGCTGATTCGCCTAAAAGAGTACATGAGAAATGGAGAGTCGACGGGCTACGTAGGGTCACGTCTGCTTTCGATTGCTATCGGCATCCCGGTGTCTGTCGATATCGCAGTCAGAAATTTCAATCGACTGATTTTATTCAACGTTGCCGCTCATTCTGCCGTCTTTTGTGTGTTATTGTAGGAATTTATTCAGCCACCCAAAATCTTCATTATTTTTCCTTGTCAATCCATAGCAAACTCTTTTACCCGGGGCTGGCAAACTTCGAATACGAGTGGCCCACGGGGCCGTGAGACCAAAATTATGACTGACAACGAACTTATCTGGCGAATCGCTGGAGGTTCCGGTGACGGGATCGCCTCGACCAGCCAGAACTTCGCCAAAGCACTGATGCGTTCAGGGCTTGACGTATTCACGCACCGACACTACCCGTCGCGTATTCGCGGTGGCCACACGTACACCGAGATTCGCGCCGCAAGCGAGCCGGTCAAATCCCGCGGAGACGGCTACAATTTCCTGCTCGCGCTGGGTGATTCGTTCGCACGTAACCCCAAAGAGGGGTCGGTGTACGGCAACGAGGAGATCAAACCACTCTCGGAGAACCTCGATGAACTCCACGAGGGCGGTGTGATCATCTACGATTCGGGGCTGCTCGATGCTTCCGAAATCGAAAACTTCGACGAGCGCGTCGAAGAAAACAACTGGCACGTCTACGATCTCGATCTGCGCACGATGGCCCGCGAACAGGGTCGCGAAGTCATGCGCAACACAGCTGGTGTCGGTGCGACCTGTGCACTCGCCGGCATCGAGTTGGAGTGGATCGAAGAGCTGATGACCGAGGCAATGCCCGAAAAGATTCTCGAGCCAAACCTCGAAATCCTACACAACGCCTACGATATGGTCATCGAGGAGTACGACGTCGACGAACACGACGTCAAAATTCCAGAGGGCAGCCACGACGAAGAGCAGGTCCTGATGTCCGGATCGGATGCCATCGCCTACGGTTCGATTGACGAGGGCTGTCGCTTCATTGCGGGCTATCCCATGACGCCGTGGACCGAAGTGTTCCACATTCTGAGTCAGAACCTGCCAAAGGTTGGCGGTATCTCCGAGCAGGTCGAAGACGAAATCGCCGCCGCCGCGCTGGCGATCGGTGCCAGCCACGCTGGTGTGAAATCCATCTCCGGATCGTCGGGTGGTGGATTTGCACTGATGAGCGAACCACTCGGTCTCGCAGAGATGACCGAAACGCCGGTCGTGCTCATCGAAGCCATGCGTGCAGGTCCGTGTACCGGCATGCCGACCAAACCCGAACAGGGCGACCTTGAACACGTCCTGTACACCTCACAGGGTGACTCCCAGCGCGTCGTGCTCGCGCCGGGAACGGTCGAAGAGGCCTACGTCCAGACGCGACGCGCCTTCCAGATCGCCTACGAGTACCAGATCCCGACGATCATTCTGTACGACCAGAAGCTCGGTGGCGAACTGATGAACATTCCTGCGTCGGTGTTCGACGAAGAGCCGAACCCATCGCTGGGCTCGACGCTCACAGAGGCCGAACTCGCCGAGGCACCACACGACGAGTCGGGCAAATACAGCCGCTTCCAGCACAACGTCGAAAACGGCGTCAGTCCACGGTCGATTCCCGGACAGAAGGGTGGTCGCTTCCTTGCGACGGGTAACGAACACACCCCAGAGGGCCACATCGAAGAGTCGCCCGAAAACCGCGTCGCCCAGATGGACCGACGCACCCAGAAGCTCGAAGCCATCGCTGACGACCTCGCCTCCCAAGACGAGAGCCATCAGACCTACAACGGCCCAGAAGACGCCGA
Organism: Haloferacaceae archaeon; assembly: GCA_003554115.1. The sequence continues at coordinate 18,029 of PWFE01000062.1, forward strand.
CTACGGCCTGATGACGTTCGGTAGCTCGCAGGGAACGGTCGAAGAGGCCGTCGACATGCTCAACGAGCAGGGTTATTCGGTGAAATCCCTCGGTGTCTCGGATATGGCACCGTACCCGAAAGCCGAAGTCAGCGAGTTCATCGAGAGCGTCGACGAGGTGCTCGTCGTCGAGATGAACGCCACCGCCCAGTTCCGCGGGCTGACCCAGAAGGAACTCGGCCAGTACGGCGAGAAGCTTTCGAGCCTTCTCAAGTACAACGGCAACCCGTTCGAGCCACTCGACATTGTCGAGGGCTTTACCACGACCATCGTGGAGGACGAAGAGCTAACTGGCATCGAAACGAAGTTTGTCCCAGCAGCAGGTGACTAATCATGAGTGCATTTTCAGCAATCGGTGACGACACAGAGTTCGACCAGACCGACTACACACCCGAGCTGGAACCCCAGGCAACCTGGTGTCCCGGCTGTGGTGACTTCGGTGTCCTCAAGGCACTGAAAGGAGCCGCCCAAGAGCTTGGCAAATCCCCAGAGGAGATGCTGCTCACCACGGGTATCGGCTGTTCAGGCAAGCTCAACAGCTACTTCGACAGCTACGGGTTCCACACCATCCACGGTCGTTCGCTGCCAGTCGCGCGTGCGGCCAAACTCGCCAACCCCGGCGTCGAGGTCATCGCCGCTGGCGGTGACGGTGACGGCTACGGGATCGGTGGCAACCACTTCATGCACACCGCCCGCGAGAACCACGATATGACCTACATCGTGTTCAACAACGAGATTTTCGGCCTCACCAAAGGCCAGACCTCGCCAACGAGCCCGAAAGGTCACAAATCGAAAACCCAGCCATCCGGCAGTGCCAAAGAGCCACTCCGTCCGCTCTCGCTGAGTCTGACCTCCGGGGCCTCATACATTGCCCGCACGGCTGCGGTCAACCCGAACCAGGCCAAAGAGATCATCAAAGAGGCGATGGAGCACGACGGCTTTGCGCACATCGACTTCCTCACCCAGTGTCCAACCTGGAACAAGGACGCAAAGCAGTACGTGCCGTACATCGATGTCAACGAGTCTGACGACTACGAGTTCGACAAAACGGACCGTCGCTCGGCCGCCGATATGATGGCCGAAACCGAAGAC
>PWFE01000117.1 GCA_003554115.1 Haloferacaceae archaeon
ACTGGTTGTCGAACCAGTACTGGACGAGCGTTCGGTACTCGATTTCTTCGCTCAGTTCCTCGCGTGCTTCCGCAAGCGCCTCAGGCTCACGGGTACGGATCGGTTCCGGCCAGTCGACCCAAGCGACGCCCTCGTGTTTCCTTTTGAGCGCGCGGAACAGCGCGTAGTCGTCGAGCCACGATTCAGCCTCGCGGAACGCGTCGAGTGCGACGTGGTCGGATTCGGTCGCCGATTCGCGGAAGTTCTCGTGGGCCGCCCGCAACTTCTCGCGTTTGTAGTCGGCGACCTGTTCGTAGTCGACCGCATGCGGGTCGAACTCGGGGACGGGCTGGAGATCGTCCTCGGTCAGCCAGCCATCCTCGACCAGTCGGTCGAGACTGATCAAGAGGGGGTTGCCGGCAAACGCCGAAAACGACTGGTACGGCGAGTTGCCGTGGGCCGACGACGTCGGTCCAAGCGGGCAGAATTGCCAGAACTGCTGTTCGGCCCGTTCGAGAAACGAGAGGAACTCCCGTGCGCCCTCGCCCAAATCGCCGATGCCGTGTGGTCCCGGCAATGAGGTGAGATGCAGGAAGACTCCACTCTGTCGATTAAATCGCATACCCAACCCATCGGGGGCCGTACTGTCAAACGTTGCGGTCTTTCATGCACGCTCAGTCTTCGGTAGGATCTGCGCTCTCGCTCATCTCGCCGAACACGCGATCGGCGTCTGCTGGCACGTCGAAATCGTGGTGGTGGTCGCCTTTCACGTCCGAGAGAATGTTCAGCGCGGCCGCCGCACCGTCGCCCGCCGAGATGACCGCCTGCCACTCTTCGGCCCGGACCATCCCACCGGTCGCATACACGTTTTCGATACTCGTCTGCATCGAGAGGTCCACATCGACCACACCCTCCTCATCAACGAACGCACAGCCCATCGATTCGGCAAGGTCGCGGTTTACACCGGTCGCAAGCACGACGTACGTCGAGTCGTACTCGCCGTCGTCAGTCTCGATGCGGAAGCCGTCGTCCATCTGCTCGACGGATTCGACAGTCTCGCCCTGATGTCGGTCGACGCCGAAGCTGTCGACCTGATTGCGGGCGAGTTCCATGTAGGCCGAGCCGTCGACCGAGCCGATACCGAGATAGTTGAACAGATGCGCTTTGTGCATCCAGGTTTCGTCAGCATCGAACACGCGTGTCTGAAGACCGTTTTTCTGGGTGAACAGGGCTGTGCTCAGTCCGGCCGGACCGCCGCCGACAACGCTGACGGTCGCCTCGTTGGAAGTGTCGCTCATAAGACAGCTACCGATTCGGCAGCAGCCGACAAGAGTGCGGGGACTGATCGCTTTCGGTGGCGCTCAGTTCTGCGGTATACTCTCAGAACAAAAAGTCTGAAACGTTCACCCGGCCACAAATGGTAGCCGGGTGGACGCATAACCGAGCCGACTCGGGCAAAGTCGGCCGGTCGGTGCTTGATGATCCGGGCAAAGAGCATCAAGCGGCGGATCGACCGTCCGGGCAAGGCGGTCGACCACAATGCCGGTTTGTCAGAGGCACCCCGGCGTATTACCAACCGGTGGGTTTCATCTTTACGTCACTGTATGACCGCTCTCATCACGATCTGACCAACGTTTATATAATTGGTGATTCTTTATATACTCATGTCACGCACAAAACCGGTTGGAGGCTAATATGAGATGACACAACATACCTCAACCGGCATTATTTCGCTTATTACCAAACGCGAACCGGTGCTCAGGGCAGTGGGTGCCGACGGTATCGGCAAACGCGAGCTCGTCGAGCAGCTACGGGTCTCTCGGTCGACGGTCGACCGTGGAATCCGCGAACTCGAAACGGCGGGGCTGTTGAGCCGGTCGGCCGACGGCTATCAACGAACGCTGCTTGGTGAGCTGTTGCTCTCGGAGTACGACCGGCTTGCCGGAAAAACCGAGGCACTGTTGGCCGGCCAAGCACTGTTGGCCGATCTCTCGCCGTCGTTCGAACTTGATCCGGTCGTGTTCAAAGACGCGACGATCGTCAGGCCAAGCCAGCATGCACCCCAGCAGCCGATCTCGGCGTTCTGTTCGCTTATTGAGACCGCTCGCTGGACACAAACCGTGTTTCCGGCAGTCTTACCACAGGTTGTCGATCAGTGGGTCGAACTCTGTGAAGACTCAATGATCAGAGCCGATATCGTGCTGACCGAACCGGTCGTCTCGACGCTGGTGAGCGCCCATACCGAGTCGCTCCAGACGCTGCTTGCCGAACCACGGTTTGCGCTCCATCAAGTCGACTCCCAGCCGACCTGTGGGCTCGTGGTCGCCGAAGGCGACTCAACGGCAACCGCTGGCATTGTGGTGTTCGACGAGCGGGGCGGAACGCGGGCGTATATCAACACCGACGCCGACGAGGCCGTCTCGTGGGTTCGCGAGCAGATCAACGACTATCTCATGCAGTCGAGGCCGCTTTCCAAGCAGGCACTCAAGTAAGAAAGACCGCGCTGCCGGCGTCCGCCTCATGTCAGACAGCTGGCTGTCGACCACGAAACCTTAATATCAGTACTCCCAACCGTGGCGCATGGACGGGACCCCACAGGAGATCACGACCCTTGTCGGACGTGAAGTGTACTCGAACAACGGCGTTTTTGTTGGCGAAATCGAAGACGTCCAGCTTAATCTCGATCAGGAGGCCGTCACCGGACTGGCGGTCGGGCAACTCAACGCTGAGCTGTTTTCCGAAACCGTCGGGCCTGGCGAGGGCGTGATCGTCCCCTACCGCTGGGTTCGAGCCGTCGGCGATGTCGTCCTGATCAACGACGTGATCGAGCGACTCAAACAGCCCGAGGATGCCGAAGAAGCCGTTATTTAACTACGAGCCGTTCGTGCTGTCGCTGCCCTCGACGCCCATCGCCTCAAAGAGCTTTCTGCGGACTGCCTCCTCAGTTAACTGAAGCAGGGTATCGCGGTTGTCCTCGCTGGCTTCGATCCCTGTGAAAATTCCGAGTTTGACCTCGACGCTTCCCTGTTTGGAGTGACCGACGACCTCGCCGATTTCGTCGAAGCCGCTTTGGAGGACGCTGCCGATGTTGATGCGAATGTCTTTCGAGCGCGCTGCAACGATAATTTCGTTGTCGACGATGCCGAAGACAGCACTCGTCGTAATGCCTTCGAGATCAAGCAGATACTGGGCGGCCTGCTCCAAGGCGTCCCGGTCCCGGATGAAGCCTGCGGTCGAAAACAGATGGCTCCCCTGAACCTCGCGGTTCTGGATCGCCTCCGCCAGCACGTCGAGCGTTTCGGGCGACATCGACGGCGATTCGACCTGTTCGAGTGTGTCGTGATTAGCAAAGGGGTGGAGATACGCCGCGGCGGTGAGATCGGCGGGCGTGGTATCGCGCTTGAAATCCAAGGTTTCTGCCCGAATGCCATATAGTAAGGCGGTGGCTACCGTCTCACTTGGAGAGAGATCGAACTCTTGGAGATACTTGGTGAGGATCGTCGACGTCGACGAGACATTAGTTCGGATGTCGACGAACTCGGCTTCAAGCTCCTCGTCGGGTTCGTAGTGGTCGATAAAAATGTCGACCTCGAACGCAACGGTTTGGGAGTCCGAGTTCATGTTGTCGACCAGCGCGATCCGGTCGTACGCCTCGATTTCTTGGGCGTCCTCACGGGCCAACAGCTCGATCCCCAGTAGATTGACGAACGCGCGGTTCTCCTGGTGGCCGATATCCCCATCGTAGAGGATGTCGGATTCGATACCGAACTCCTCGGCAATCGCCTGCAGGGCGGTCGCGCTCGCAATCGAGTCGGGATCTGGGTTGTCCTGTGTGAGAATGGCGAGCCGACCGTCAGTCGATTCGAGAATCTCGGCGAGCTGGCGAGCCTTATACTGGAGTTCGCCGGATTCCAAGCTTCGCAGGGCGGATTCGGCGATCACTGTCGACGGGTTGACGACGACATCAGAGCCCAAGTTGCGAAGCTCCTCTTCGGTGACAGGGTCGGAGGCCCGAACGACGATGTACTGATTACTCCCGCGCTCGCGGATCACCGAGACCGCAGCTTTTGCGGCATCAACGTCCGAGGCCAACACGAGAACGATATCCCGATCGGCGATGACGTCGGCAACTTCCGGATCGCTGATATCTTGGACTTTGGCGTTGAGATCTTGGTCGCGCAGCGCCTCAACACGGCTTTCGTCCTTATCAAGGATGAGCACGTCATTGCCCTCTTCGGTTAGTTCTTCGGCTACTGCGTGGCCGACGCTTCCACAACCGAGAATCGCATAGGTAGATCGTGATGAGCCGATCGCGCCAGCACTCATTTGTGAGTAGTTTCCGGACGGGTGGCACTTACCCCCATCGGTTTCGGCTTTCTCAGTGAAACAACTGATAGAAACAAACTGAACTCACCCGTCAACGGTGTATGCTGGTCGCTCGGCGTACGGAATCGGATCGCGCACGCCCACGCGCTGGAAGGCTTGCAGCCGGAAGCCACAGGAATCACACGTGCCACAGGCTGGCTCTTCGTCCCGATAGCAACTCCAGGTGTGTTCGAACGGCACACCGAGGTCGACGCCTCGCTCGGCGATTTCGGTTTTCGAGGACTCGACAAAGGGGACCTC
>PWFE01000087.1 GCA_003554115.1 Haloferacaceae archaeon
CGTCGCCGGGGAACGCTCGGTTGAGATCGGTGTCGGTGTATCTAACGCCCGCCGCAAGCGCGCGCTCGTTGGCAATAATCAACCGAACAGTTCCCTCGCCGTCTGTGTCGTCAGTCGACGGCAGCGCGTCGGCAAGCTGTCTGACGATTCGCTCGCCGGCCGGCTCGTCGCCGTGGAGTCCGCCGACGATTGCCACGTCGGCCGACCCCGCCGCACCACGCTCGATAATCTCCATACGCCTAGTACTGTCGAAACACCGAATAAATCCAACCGTTTGTGTTGGCTCACGGGAACCGACTGGGTTGTCTTTCTATCGATTATGAGTATCCATTCAATAAACACCGAGAAAGATCGGGATGTCGACTCCGGGATGTAAGTGAGTTACGATCCTGAACTATCGAAGTTGTGTTATACGTTTTGGATGTCGAAGTTGTAGCTTCTGTAGTGGTCAGAACGCGAAGAATGTGTTATTCGGTCGTGTGTTCGCTGTCTTCGGCTGCTCTCTCGAACGATTCCCACGCTGTCGACGTTCCAAGAATCTCCATCAATGACTCGACGACAGCATGCAGTTCTTGGATCTGCCGCTGCTGGTGGGCAACAGTCCGTTCAAGTTCGGTGACGGTTTCGTCGACCTCTTGTCGGCTCTTTTGTGAGGCTTGGAGCTGCTGAGAGAGGTCTCCAATGGCTTCAGAGAGATGCGAGATATCTTCATCGGCCGCAAGCCCGTTCTCACTCGGGTTGTGCAGCATCTCTCGATGGGTGTGGATCGCCTCAGCGATGCTTGCACTCCCGTCGGGAAGATCTATCGTCAACGGACTGGATGCAGCGTCTGTCTCGACTTCCGTGTCTGGCTGCTCGCTGTGCTGTCGGGCGTTTTCATCCGTACTTTCGGCTGGATCACTGCTCATACAAACAACTTGTACAGTGTCAATAATAAACCATCGTCAGACACTATCCATACCGATTACAGTTTCTGCGTGAGTCGTGTCGACGCTCTGTTGCGGTTGTACACACAGTTCAGAGAACGGACTGCAAGCGTATGGTGCCTCCCGGATTTGAACCCCACTCGCTTCGCTCATTCGTGTTGTCAGCCGTAGAAGTATGCCGCCTCCCGGATTTGAACCGGGGACAGCTCGATCTTCAGTCGAGTGCTCTCCCAGTCTGAGCTAAGGCGGCGCACTCGATACGAGGACGATAGCAGTAAAAAGGATTTCGAAGACGGCGCGCTGGTGGGTCGGCCTCTCACAGTTGTCGACTCAACTGGAGAGGGCACAGTCACTTTGATACTGTACGCTGTGTCTATCTAATTACGTACCACGAGCGAACGAAGTGAGTGAGTGAGTGAGTGAGTGAGTGGGCCAAGGAGCGACCACCGGGAGCGACGCCGTGCTTTTGATCCAGCTTTTGCCAAGGGCTGGCGAAGCCAGCCTGGAGCACAAAAGGTGGATGGGCTCGGGCGGAGTCGAACCTCACTCGCTCACTCCGTTCGCTCCCTGCTTCGACCGCCCTCACGACACGACAACATCCCTCGCTGTCGCTCGTGAGTTGTAGTGGGCTCGGGCGGAGTCGAACCACCGATCTCAGCCTTGTAAAGGCCGCGTCATAACCACTAGACCACGAGCCCGCAATCGAGTTGAATTCACGCGACCGAATAACGTTTTCCTTCCACGTCGGCAGTCACTCGACACAGTCGACACCCGTAATTTCGAAGCGCGCACCGCCGGAAGCGGCCTCAGTCACCCGAATCTGCCAGCCATGAGCGGTAGCGATGTCGTTGACGATTGCCAAGCCCAACCCGTTGCCATCGGTGTGTGTCGTATGGCCGGGTTCGAACACCGTCTCGCGCTTGTCGACTGGCACACCGGGACCGTCGTCTGCGAGATAAAAGCCCGTCTCAAGATCCCCAACCTGTACCGTCGTCTCGGAGCCGCCGTGGTCGATTGCGTTGCGAAGCAGGTTCTCGATGAGCTGCCGCAGTCGACTTCGGTCGGCTCGAATCGCGCGGTCGGTCTCAACGTTGAGCGTTGCCGCTGGCGTGTCGACAACCTCCCAGCAGGTTTCGACAGTTTGGGCGAGTCGGATCGGCTCTTCAGCGTCGACTGTTTTGCCCTGTCTGGCTACCACCAAGATGTCCTCGATTAGCTCATCCATCCGGTCGTGGGCGGCAGCGACAGTCTCGATGTATTCGGTTTCAGTTTCGGTTTGGGTTTCGTCACGAACCATCTCAAGTGCGCCTGTGGCGACGTTCAGCGGGTTCCGGAGGTCGTGGCTAACGACCGCAGCGAACTCCGCCAAGCGTTCGTTCCGTCGACGAACCAACGCCTCGGTCTGTTTGCGCTCGACGAGCCCACCAAGCCCATCGGCAACTGTTGAGACGTCTGTGACCAACGAATCGTCGACCGCACGCCGGTCAGTCAGAAAGAACGCGAGCACGGCGACCACCCTCTCGTCAGCCAGCACCGGGACGCCACAGGCCGCCCGAAAGCCGATGTCAGCGGCCAACTCGGTGCGGTAGAACACCTCGTGAGACTCGGCGGAGACGTCTGGAATCCACTCACTTGACTGTGAGGCATACACCCGCCCCGGCAGCCCCTCGCCGAACGGAAACGTAACCGAGGTGCTTTCGGTCCGGAACCGCTCGAGATCCGGATCGTCGCTGTATCCGAGAGTGTAGGTCAACACCTCGGCCCGGTCGTCGGGTGTCCAGACCTCGCCGTAGGCCCACTCGGTGTAGGTACAGATCGCCCGAAGCGTTCGTTCGAGGCCTTGCTCGTAGCGTTCTGCTCCGCCGATAGCACGGCTGAGTTCGGCCAACAGCGCGTGTCGCTGTTCGGCTCGCCTCCGGGCTGTCGTCTCCCGGCAGACTGCCACAATGAGCGACCGCCCATCGACGTCAAGTGGTCGTGCCTCGAAATCGATCGTGGTCGGCTCGTCACTCGAATTCCGAACAGAGACCTCGCGTCGAACCGCACCGCCAGTACTGAGTCGATCACGAAGCGTCTCGACATCATCGAGGCCGTCGACTGTCGACAACCACTCATACAGCGAGGAGCCGGCCGGCTGGCCGAAACCTCCGAAATAATCAGCGAACGAGGAGGTGGCATCCGTAATCGTCCCCTCAGGGGTACAAACGCAGATTGCCGACTGTTCGGCTGTCTCGTCGACTCTACCGATTCCGCGGACGTCCGGCTTGGCCGAGAGATCACTCCAGGAGGGTTTGTTCGAGACTGCTGTCTCTCGTTCAGGGGCGGTCATTTGGCTTCCACCACACTGTGAGTTCTACTGTCATGTCCACACACTATGGTATCATTGGAACAGACAGTAATATGTCTTTCTAGTATGCGTAAATTTGACTTGAAACAACATAATTCAACAAATAGTGTATTTTAGGCATTCTTTTTACCGTAGTGTAATTTTTGCTATTGCGGAATACATATGACTCCGTCGGTCGTCTCTTCCGACATGGATCGCTCCGTCGACTGGCGGTTGGTTGTCACCGTCTGTTGTCTGCTTGCACTCGGTGGCTGTCTCGGCGCGATTGCCGGCCCTGACGAGGGCGACTACGAGTGGACGACTGTCACTGCCGTCGACAACGAAACCGATGACGAGCTCGCCACCGTCGATGTCCGAATCGCAGACACGTGGGAGAAACGCTACACCGGTCTGAGTGAAACTGACGGACTCGACGAACACGAGGGAATGCTGTTCGTCCACGATTCTGAGGGCGAACCCGGCTACGTGATGCGCGATATGGCGTTCGACATTGATATGGTCTTCATTGATGCCGACGGCGAGATCACCACGATTCACCACGCCGAGGTCGACGACGACCAGACATTCCGTGGTACGGCCCAGTACGTCTTGGAAGTCCCAATTTATTACACGACTGACAACGACATCGAGGTCGGCGACCGCATCGAAATCCCCGAGGCGTATCGCTAACTGACCTGAAGCCAGCCGAACCGAAGCCAACCCTCATTGGCACTGGCCTGCAATCACCCCTAATGAGCAGCTTCGAGGCCGACGAGGACGATCCGTTCGCTGACCAGCGCGAGCGCATCGACAACCCGATGCGTCGACTCCTGTTCGGCTACGGTCGACCTTACTGGCTGTCGGTTACCCTCGGCATCGCTGCCAGCCTCGCAGCGCGCCTGCTCGACTTGCTGCCCGTCATCCTTCTGGGTATTGCCATCGACAGCCTCTTTCAGCAGGTCGAGCCGTTCGATCTCCCGTTAGTGCCCCAAGCGTGGCTGCCGGCCGACCCCACCGAACAGTTCGCGCTCGTGATTGTGCTGATTACAGCCTCCTTTCTCGTCGGCGCGGCGTTCCACTGGCTCCGAAACTGGGGGTTCAACTCGTTTGCCCAAGACATCCAACACGACGTCCGGACAGACAGCTACGATACGATGCAGCGGCTGAACATGAGATTCTTCGCCGACAAACAGACCGGCGAGCTAATGAGTATTCTCTCAAACGATGTCAACCAGCTCGAACGCTTTTTGAACGACGGGCTGAACTCTGCGTTCCGGATGATCGTCATGGTCGTCGCTATCGCCGCTTACCTCATCTATCTCAACCCGCAACTGTCGGTTGTCGC
>PWFE01000069.1 GCA_003554115.1 Haloferacaceae archaeon
CACGGGGGAACGATGCCGAGTAGTTCCGAAAGCACAGGGGTTCTACGGGATGACCCCACATGAAAGTCCCGGCACCGACCGTTGACCCGCCGGATACACCCGAGCCGTGGAGCCCGCCCCGTTGGAGCGGTCGCTCATCGCGAGGTAACGTACGGAAATCGGTCGTCCGATCGGCTCTTCAGGTGGGATTTAGGCACTCACGAAAAGGTGCGGATTTATACACTAACCCGGGCAAAACAGAGAGTGGATATTTCCGAGCGGTCTTTGGGTCATAGTCGGCACTGTCGGCGATTGCGCTCGCTGTCGTCGGCTCGCGGGTCTGCAGGATGGTGCCGTAGATACGCTGTTCGACATCGTCGCTGCTGAACGGCTCATCGAGTGCGGCGAACTCATCTCAGCCGGTGACGACGACGGCCACATGAGCGTCGGCGAGCGCGTCGGCTGCCGAGTCGACGATAGTGAACCATGCTGTCACTCGTACTCACCCCCTGAAGGAGTGGGTTTCCGTCCGCTACGTGTCAATCTTCGTCTACTTCTGCCGCGTCGGATCCGGCGGCGTCAGCGTCTTTTCCTCTTCCTCTTCGGAGCGGGCAGCGACCAGTGCGCCGCTGGCGACGCTGTACATCGGCTCGTCGGGCGAGTGAACGCCGCTGATCGAGAAGGGAATATTCGCGTCCTCAAGATGCTCGGCAAACAGGTCCTCGAAGCCGCTGGGTGTGGAGGTTCCACCCGTGACGACGACCGGCAAGTCGAGGCCTTCCTCAACGTCTTCTTCGTCAACTTCCCGGGTAATGTTCTTGATAACGTAATCAAGCAGGTTCTCGTAGTAGATGGCGAGTGCGCCCTCAACGCCGCCGACGTCCGTCCTGAAATCCAACTCGAAGTCGTCTTCTTTAATGCTGGTCACCTTGTCGACAGGTGTTCCCGTCGCTTGAGCGGTCTGTTCGTCGATCCAGTCGCCGCCACGGGCAATGGAGAACTTCATCACTGGCACCGCATAGTAGGCCAGACAGACGTTCGTCATCCCGGCACCGAAGCTGATCCCGAGGCCGGTGAAGTTGTTGTCGGCGAGTTCCGAATAGATGACTGACATTCCTTCGTTAATTGGCTCCGGATTGTACCCCATGTCGGCGAGCATTGACTCAAGGGTTTTCTCGTGGTAAAGCGTGGACAAATCGGAGTCAATGGGATCGGCCGGGCTCGAGTAGTACAGTCGTTCGTTCGGCCGCGATGGCTCGCCGACGACCTGCTCGGTGATGAGCTTGATCATCGGGATCGCCGACGATTCATCACTGGAGAGAATACCGTGTTGCATTGGCCGGCGGGTCTCCTTATTGAATATGTTCGCGAAATTGAGTGCGTCATCGCCGACGACGTACACCTGGTCGCCTTTGCGGATGTGGAGGACCTCACTCCGAGAGAGCATCTGCTCGGCCATATCGCTGTACTCAATCTCGACGAACGAATTTCGCTGCTGCACAAAAACGGTTTCTACATCCTCCTGCCGCGCCGAGAGGATGTTCATCGTTCCAACGTCTAGTCCCTTAGCCATGACCAGATATATGAACCGACCTGCATAAGTTTTTGTTGGGAGAAACGTTTGCCGCGTCAAAACAGGTCTCGAATCCGATCGAAAACCGACTGATTGTCCGCCGCAGCTCGTTCCTCTTTGCGCTGTTGTTCGCGAAGTTTGCGGAGTGCAGTCGCCTGGTCATCGGTGCTACCGCCGCTAGCGGTTTCAACCTCGCCTCCCTGTAGTACTTTAAGTTGGCTAACCGCGTCCGAGACGCTGGTATCGGCGGTTCGAGTTTCGGTTCCTGTGTCCGGGAGAGCGTCGCGGTCGATATCGTCGATCGCACTTGTGTCGAGATTAAGTCGACGTGACTCCGTACGTTCGACGCCACCCCACGAAAGCTCGGTGTTTTCAAGTGCACCGTCGATATCGGCGCGGACCTGTTCGTCGGAGACCGTCTCATCATCGGACGTTTCGTCATCTGCACTCGCCGACGTTTCCTCGGTCGCGCGTTCGACGCGATGAGCGACGAGTGCCGCGCCGGTCGTCGAGACGACCAGTGCGATCCCGAGGCTGTAGACAGCGATGCCTTGGGCACTATAATCCGGTGGATTCACCACGTTCCAGTTGTGCGGATACGCCCAGACGAAAATCGCAACAGCCACCACGGTGATCAGCGAGCCACCGGCGGCGACGTACAGCATGCGCTTGTCGACCGGCAGCAGCACGACGACACCCACGAGCAGGGTAGGGAGTCCGAGCGAAGCGGCGACTACAGCAACCTCTCTGACGGCATACGTCGACAGCGTGTTTGCGGGCAGCGTCGCGCTGTAGAGAAACACCACGACGCCGACCGCTCCAAGCATCAATCCGCCGAAGAACAGCCCGAAGCCGGCATAGACGTCTACCCGACGGTCGGGATCTCCGATGTACCGTTGGTAGTAGCGGAGGAGCCGGTTTGAATCGAGAGCCTCACTCATACGTCGGATGTTTGCGCCGATCATAATCACTGTTGCCCCGACCCCAGTATTTTATCTACTGGGCGCTAATCGGCAAGCGATCGACAGTGGAACCGGATTGTCCGCGCTGCGGGGCTGAACTGACAACATTCGCGTTGGCTGGCGTCGAGGCCTTCACGTGCGAAGCGTGTGGCTACGTTGGTCTCGAGGCCGACCACACGGGCGAACCTCGAGCCGACGAGAGCTGGGAAGAGGCCATGCAGCGGTTCCACGACGGTCGCTGACCATGACATCAATCGACATCCCCGACGCACATCACGACCGCATCCTCGCACTGCGAGAGGAGCTCGCGATTTCTCACGCAACTGAGTACACCTCCGTCACGCTGTCGGACGTTCTCGCATATCTGCTTGATCTCGCTGATACTGTTGACGACCCAGACCGACAGGCCGAGATTGACGTGGTCGAGGACGCTGGAGAGTCACAGTGGTTCCCCCGTGGTGAGCTGGAGGCCGTGCTCGAGGAGCGAACTCGACAACACAGCGATGATGCGTCGCCCATGGACCTGTACAGTATCGCGGCGGAATACGACATCGCCGGGCGCAGCAACATGACGAAAGATGAGCTCATCACCGCAATCCTTGACACAGCCGAGCGCCGCTACACAGACCCGTTCGCGCCCGTCGATGTAGACTTCCCCAACACTGCACACGACGAGTTGGTCGACGACGACGAGGAGAGTGACACGGACGAGGCCGATGCCGGCGACGAAGGTGGCGACACAGAAGAGTCCGACGCGAAAGCCGGCGACGCCGGCCATCTCAACGAGATGTTGGACCTGCTGGACACCCACAGCGACAAGTGGGGATCATCCAACGGTGACGCCCGGTATGAGGTCGAATTGCCTGACGGCAGCGTTGAGTCAGCACGGACAAAAGACGATGTACGTGCACTACTGTTCAGACACTACTGATCATGGCACTACTCGATAGGGTCGCGTCGTGGCTCGGGCTGCGTGACGATACCGATACCACAACCGAGTCCAGATCCGACGATACTGCTTCTGAGGGACCGAAACTCGATCCGGACAAAGCGACCGAAACTCGAGGTCGAACAACCGAATCGGCGGTTGAGGCACTCAAACAAACGCGACAGGAGGCATCCGACGAGGATACCGTCGATAAGTAGGGCGACACGCCCTGAGCAAAGTCAGTTTCAGATGGAGAAAGCCGAGTGCCTTGAGATCCGTGCGTTCTGCGTGTTTTGCGCTGGAGCCAAGTAACCACAATACTTCACCTGGATACCTTTGTTGTAGTGATGGTGGATAAATTGCGATTTATTCTTTATGATAAGAATGGTGGTATACGGAGTCTGACTAGTGGACAGAAAATGGGATCCATCGCGACTTCAAGATCGGCGACCAACACTTGTCGGGGGCAGAAGATACGATGTGGACGGCTTCCGATCACGCAGACTCCGAGTTGGTCGCGGCGGATCTTGAGGAGATCACCGCTGAGATATTGGCCGTTCAGCATCTCGTCGATGACTTGAAAGAAAATTGGAATAAACCCAGACAGTAGAGTTTTGCGGGTGCTGGTGGAGGATGTGGGTCGAAAAAAACGCTCGCGGTGAGCGCGTTAGATGATGTCCTTCGCTTTCAGGCCCACGATGATGTCATCGACCAGCTCCTCGACGGAGTCATACGGGAACTCCTGTTCGCTGCCGAGTTTCGCGGCCATCTCCATCGCGGTGAGGCTTACGTCGCCGGCCTCGAACTTCGTCGCGGGGCCGTTCGGCAGCGCGGGGACGAGGTCCATCTGGTTTTTCACGGGGTAGTCTGCACCTTCGAACGCTTCGGTGAACTGCTCGCGGAGTTCGGCTTCGACGTCAGTCATGGACGCATATCCCGAGAGCGCCCCGAAAAGCGTTCCGGAACCTGAATAAATCGACAAATGGTTGTTCGTTTCCTCGCGCTCGGATAGCGGCGATCGGGTAGGCGGATCGGTCGGTACTTGCTTCTGGAGCATCAACGTCCGACAATGTCGTTCGCGTTCGATTACGAACTGCTGTGTGAGCTGACTGAGGCACGGGG
>PWFE01000059.1 GCA_003554115.1 Haloferacaceae archaeon
ATTCAGCATTCAATACTATTCTGTCGAACCGATTAAGTACGGTTCGACTATAGCAGTCGATAGAATGCGACGAGTCGACGGACAACCATTCACAGTGAACAGCGACTGGCCGGATGGGGTAGCCGGGCCACGATGTCGAACCACAGTACAGACGCAACGCCGGAGGGCAAGCTAATGGGCGACGAGGAACTCGCCAAAGACCTCGGGCTCGTCTCGGCGATGACTATCGGTATCGGGACGATGATCGGCGCGGGTATTTTCGTACTGCCCGGCGTTGCGGCCCAAGAAGCGGGTCCGGTCGTCGTCATCTCGTTCCTCATTGGTGGGGCGATTGCGATGGTCAACGCGCTGTCGGTCTCGGAGTTGGGAACCGCAATGCCGAAAGCCGGCGGTGGCTACTACTACGTCAACCGCGCGCTGGGGCCGATGTTCGGCTCGATTGCTGGCCTCGGTGACTGGTTGGGACTGGCGTTTGCGAGTGCGTTTTACAGCATCGGGTTCGGGCAGTATCTGACGACACTGTTGGCCCTGCCGAACATACTGTTTCTCAATGATATCCAGCTTGGTGCGCTTATGGCGGGGTTCATCTTCGTCGGCGTCAACTACATCGGCGCGAAAGAAACCGGTAGTATCCAGACAGTGATTGTCTTTCTGCTGTTGGCGATTTTGGGTGCGTTCGCCGTCGCCGGCTGGCTTTCGTTCGACTACAGCACCTTGGTTGACGAGGGAGGGCTCGCACCGTTCGGAACCGGTGCTATCCTCCCGGCAACTGCACTCGTGTTCGTCTCGTTTTTGGGGTATGCGAAAATCGCAACTGTCGCCGAGGAGCTCAAAAACCCCGGCCGGAACCTTCCGATTGCGATTATCGGTAGTGTGGCAATTGTGACAGTTATTTACGGTATTCTGGTTACGATCATGCTCGGCGTCGTACCGTGGCCCGAACTCGACCTTGATGCGCCAGTCGCCCAGGCTGCCGAAGTAGCGTTCCCCGGTGGGTTTGCGGGCGTTGCGGCGACGGTGATGACCCTCGGCGCGCTGTTGGCGACCGCTTCGTCAGCCAACGCATCGATCCTGTCGTCTGCTCGAATCAACTTCGCAATGGGACGGGATAAGATCGTCACCAACTGGCTCAACGAGATCCACCCACGGTTCGCGACACCCTACCGCTCGATTGCAGTGACGGGTGCAATGATTATCGGGCTCATCATCTTCCTTGGACGGGATCTGGCGATTCTCGCACAGGCTGCCAGTGTGCTGCACCTGATTGTGTATGCGCTGATGAATATGGCCCTGATTGTCTTCCGGGAGACGGACCCCGCAGGCTACGACCCAGCATTCCGGGTGCCGCTGTATCCGATCACCCCAATCGCCGGTATCGTCCTGTCGCTCGGGTTGATAGGGTTTATGGCCCCGACCGAAATCGCACTTTCGGCGCTGTTCGTCGTCGGTGCAGTCACCTGGTATTTCATCTACGCTCGCGGCGAAACCGACCACCAAGGTCATCTCGGCCAGTATATCATGGATCGCTCCGAAAAGATGCCCGACGCCGCCGTTTCGGTGGCCGAATCCGTCCAGCCCGACAGCAGCGACTACCGTGTGATGGTGCCGCTGTCGAACCCTCGAACCGAGCGTGATCTCATTGAGTTGGGCAGCCTTATCGCGAAAGCAAACGATGGGACCGTCGTCGCAACCCACATCGTTGAGGTGCCGGATCAGACGCCACTGTATGCTGGCTCCGAACACGTCGACCGGATCGACGCCGAATCGAAGAAGCTGCTGGAGTCGGCCCGCGAAAATGCCACTACCTTCGGTGCGGACGTCGAAACCCAGACCATCGTCTCCCACCGGTCGTTCGAAGAGGTCTTCGATGCAGCAAAAACTAACGACGCTGATCTGGTTGTCATGGGCTGGAACCCCGGCTCACCGCTTGCTGCAGGTCGGGTCAAACAGCCGCTGGATGAACTCACCGGTAACCTGCCGTGTGATTTCCTCGTGATGAACGACCGTGGCTTCGACATCTCGGATGTGCTCGTCCCCACCGCAGGTGGCCACAGCTCGGATCTTTCGGCTGACATCGCCGAAGTCCTGCTTGAAGCGGGCTCGGACGTCTCGCTGCTGTATGTCGTCGACGACGAATCCGAAGCCGATGCGGGCGAGCAGTTCCTCAGCGACTGGGCCGACGAACGCGGTCTTGAGGTGGCTGACCGAATCGTCGACACCACGGGCGATGTCGAGGGCGCAATCGCTCGCCATGCCGAGGGCCGCTCGATGGTAATCATTGGTGCAACCCGCGAAGGACTGCTCTCGCGGCTCGTTCGTGGCTCGCTTGCGTTCGAGGTGCTCAACGAAGTCGAGTGTTCGGTGCTGCTGGCCGAACGACCGCAGAAACGCTCGCTCCGAGAGCGACTGTTCGGAGGTAAATAGTCTCACTCGCTGGCGGCGTTCAGTTCTGAAACATCAACAGAACGGACCGAACGCCACAGCCCACATCCGTTACTCAGTCGGTTCGGTGCAGGCCGTGGAACGCCTCGCGCATCTTGCTGTCGGGAAACGCGTCGACTGTCTGGCTGATTTCGGCTTCGAGTTCTTCGATTCGTGTTTCGAGTTGTGAAAACGGATCGTTCTCGACGCTTCCTCGCGAGAACTCTGCTTCGAGTGCGGCGTACTTTTTTCTGGTTTCGTAGTACTCGAAGACGAGCCGTTCGTATGTGTCGATCAGAAACGCCTGTTCGACTGCCGACAGCAACTCGGCTTTCTCGACCGGTTTCTGTAGATACCCTTCACACGGCAACTCGAGAATGTCAGCATCGATGTCGACGGCCGTTAGCATGATCACCTGACAGTCGGTCTCCCAGTCACGAATATGGCCGAGCAGTTCGTCGCCAGACATTCCCGGCAGCCGTCGATCAAGCAACACCAGATCGACGTCGGCGGTGAGTTTGACGAGTGCCTCACCGCTCGTTGCGGCGAGTTTCGTCACATACTCGTCGGCCAGATAGTCGGCATACAACTCGGCCAACGACATCTCGTCGTCGACGATCAACACTGTCTGTTTGCCAGCACCACTCATTACGGAGTGGCTACAAGCCGAAAGTATAACCATTTCGCTACTGGTGGTCGCTGGTGTGATACCTACTCGGGAGGGAAAACCGTAAGTTGCCAACGCTCTCAGATCACATATGAATCGATACGGATCAGCCGGTGGATACCCGTGAGTCTCAGCCAGCAGGTGAGCTCTGATCGTCAGTTGGCGCGGCTGCTCCAGATCGGGATCGTCCTCGAAGAGGTCGTCGAGGCCCGCGCACACCGACACTACCAGTCGCTCTCGGACGACGAGCGGGTGCTCGATCCGGAGATCGAAGCGCTGTTGTCGCATGCGGCCGACGAGTCCGCCGAGCACCGCAAACGGCTCGAAGCCCTCATTGAGGATCTCTCGGTCGACAGCATCCCGTTCGACGAGATCGAAACGCTCGTCGAGGCACGCTACGGCCAGACCAAACCCGAGGATTTCGACGGCGTGCTGTACGACCAGCTCTGTAACGAGGAGACGGCCTACAAGTTTTATGACGATCTGATCGAAGCGATCGAAGCCAGCGACGCCGAGTTCAGCGTCGACCGCGAGCAGTTGCTGGAAGTCCTGCGGACGCTGCGATCCGAGGAACGAGACGGTGCCGAGGAAGTCACGAAAATCATGGAGAAACGCGAATGAATACGGCAAACCAGTATCTCAAAGCGATCTATCTCATTCAACAACAGGAGGACAACCCTGCGGCGACCGGCCGTGTGGCAGACATGCTGGATGTCAGCCCCGCCAGTGCCAACGAGATGATCGGCAAACTCGAAGACCGTGGGCTGGCCGAACACGAGAAATACAAGGGTGTGAGTCTCACTGATGAGGGAATCGTCCGCGCCCGTGATGCACTCCAGACGTACTGCATTATCGAGCGCTTTCTCGTTAACGTACTGGATGTCAAAAACTTCCGCGAGGAGGCCCGGGAGTTAGAGAGCGTCATCGACGGCACCGTGGCCGAACGACTCGATACAATTATCGACCGCAAACCCGAGTGCCCCGACTGTTTTGACCCCGAGATGGACGCCTGTGCCTGTCTCGATGTGGAACTCGAAGCCGAACCACCGGCTGACTAACGGTTCGAGCTACGAAGCCACCCCTCCGATCTGTTTTCTCGCTCTCACCTGCGGTGTCTTTGCTGCTCGCTTGAGCCGCTGTTCGTCGACACAAACACGTCGACCGCAGGGACGGTAAGGAACACTTCTAGACAACTGTTCTCCAATAAACTACGTAATCTGATATATTATATAGTCGAATTATGGTACCAAAGTAAGCTGTTGTTGGTCAACCAAAGAGAAAGTCAAACACGCTCAAATAGGTTTGAAAGCACTCAAAAACACATTTTACAACGCTGCTTATTCATTGTGTCATTGTCGACGCCACCTACATATCAGATACTAGAGTATGGAAAAGTCTGTTTTGAAGTTTTTTCAAAAGGCATATAATTAGCTGATCGGAACAGGTTTTCGTGAGTTGTAATCACGACAGCGAGA
>PWFE01000075.1 GCA_003554115.1 Haloferacaceae archaeon
CGGTAACGGTGGCTGTGTTCCATCGCTGTCTGTTGATTAGGTACTGTATCTATGTAATAGTTTGTGCCCGCGTTGTCGGATTCATCCTCGGGGTCAAGCCCCGAGGTATTCTCCTTGACCGGCGATAAACCTGTAGGCTCGGTTTACTTTTATGTAACTCCCCGTCTAACACCACACCGACTATGAGCTACGAACTGACATGGCATGGCCATTCGACGTGGCACGTGACTGTCGACGGAACCGACCTCCTGATTGACCCGTTTTTTGACAACCCACATACGGATCTCGAACCGAGTGATATCGAGACGCCGGATTACGTACTGTTGACCCACGGCCACGCCGACCACATCGCCCACGCAGGCGAGTTCAGTGAGGCAACACTCGTTGCGACGCCCGAACTCGTTAGCTATGCGACCGAAGAACTCGGTTTCGAGGATGCTGTTGGCGGGATGGGCATGAACCTTGGCGGCACTGTCGAGTGCGGTGACGCCTTCGTGACGATGGTGCGAGCCGACCATACGAACGGCATCAACACCGAAAACAATCTGTCGGGTGGGATGCCCGCTGGCTTCGTCATCAGCGACGAGCACCCACTCGGCGGTGAGGCAACGAGTTTCTACCATGCAGGCGACACAAGCCTCATGAGTGAAATGAAAGACGTCATCGGCCCGTATCTCGAACCCGACGCAGCAGCCGTCCCGATCGGCGACCATTTCACGATGGGTCCACAGCAGGCCGCAATAGCCGTCGACTGGGTTGGTGCGGCGGATGCGTTCCCGATGCACTACGATACCTTCCCGCCGATTGAAGTCGACGCCGACGAGTGGGCCGAACAGGTCGAAACCACGACTGAGGCAACGCCGCATGTGCTTGCGGGCGATGAGACGATTGGGATATAAGGCCTGAATCGCTCGGCTTTCGGTCTGGAGTTAGGTGATTCAGCGACCGATCCGTCTACTTCGGTGTTTTTCGGACACGGCCGACACAGACGGAGCCGGACAACTTGGGTAAGCAGTACTGATTTCGTTTGCCGTCGAAGTGAACAAGGTTTAGGGTCCATCCCGGCGATTGTACGGACGCAATGACAGATATTGAGACGACGACAGTCAGCGAGGAAGGCTACGCAAGCACCAGTCAGGTCGGCGAGTTCGAACTTTCGATCGATGCGACCGACGAGACAGGTCCGAACCCCAACGCTGTGCTCGTCGCAGACTACGCGTCCTGTTTCCTGCCAGCCTTCCGTGTTGGCGGAAGCAAAGAGGGCGTCGACGACCTCGGGACGATCCAGATTGACGCGGAAGCCGACCTCGACGATGGTGATGATCTGTCGGCGATCCGGTTTGCGATTCATGTCGAAGCCGACCTCGACGACGAGCAGTTCGATTCGATTGTCGAGCGTGCCGAGGGCATCTGTCACGTCCACGCCGCGCTCAAAGAGGAGTTACAGGCCGAGATCTCTGTCAACGGCGGCGCGTTCTAAACCCACATTCGCCGTTCGGTTTTCTCGGTTCGCCGAGCATGACCCCGAAAACAGTTCGTACTGAGAACTATCGGCTGCGGTGATAACTCCGGTACGTCATCGCTTGGCCGTCGACAATTACCACGTCCCGTCCTTCGGGATCGTGGCTGGCTGGGCGCGGCGGTTCGTCGCCGAAGACGTATGGTGTGTCACTCGGTTCCATACCTGTCCGTTAGCAGCATCGGATATAAACCTTTGTCAGACAATATCACACATCAACGGTGCTCACGGTGTTCAGCCCGACCGCAGAGATGCTTAGCCGATGATGGTCTCGATCTCGGCGATCGAATCCAACACGTAGTCGGGACTGATTGAGGAAGCAGCAAGTCGCTTGCCATCAGTGATTCCAGTTTTGACGACGGCCGTCGACATACCGGCCTCAGCGCCGAGTTTGATGTCCGTATCGAGTCGGTCGCCGACAACCAGACACTCCTCGGGTGGGAGATCCAGATATTCAAGAACAGTCTGGCGGGCGAACTCCGAGGGTTTCCCACAGATCACGTCGACTTCGCGCTCGGCGACACCTTCGATGGCGTGAATAATCGCGCCGGAGCCCGGGACATCAGGACCGGCCTGTGGGATCAGAATGTCCGGATCAGTACCAATAAACGGTGTGCCGTCAGCTAGCGCGATGACAGTCTCACAGAGCAGATCGTAATCAAACGAACGATCAAGCGATGCCACCAGCGCGTCAGCGGCCGTCGGCTCGTCGGTCAGCGAGAGCCCGGCGTTCTGAAGCTGGTCGATAAATCCGTCTTGGGCGATCACGTACAACTCGTCGGCAGCGTGTTCGGTACTGAGATACTCCGTGGTAACCGTCCCTGCGGTGAAGACTTCTTCGCGGTCGACCGCGAGCCCGGCGCGCTCGAATCGTGACTCGTATGCGCTCGGCGGATCCGTCGGATTGTTCGAAATAAAGACTCGCTGGCAGCCGCTCGCGTCGATAGTCGACAACGCGTCGGCCGCGCCCGGAATCGGCGAGTCGCCGTGGACGACCGTTCCGTCGACATCCAGTATAATCCCCTGATACGACATATCTCGACATTGTCGCTGGCAGTGTTGAACCCCGCGGTTTGTTCGACCGGGGTGGCGAATCATTCAGCCCAACAGAAAGACACAATGTACCCGCGTTCTAACGAGGGCGTATTGTGACGACTACTCAGTTGACGCTCGTTCAACTCGACAACTACGGCCCTTGGACAGTCACACCCGAGCCACGGCGGGAGATGGACCTACAGACGCTCCAGTCGCGACTCTTTGCGGATATCGCCCAGTTTATCGGGGGCCGCGGGGGCTACGTCTTTTATACTCGGTTTGACAACATGATTGCGGTCACCAACGGCATCGACCGCAACGACCACGCCACGCTCCAAGAGAGTATCAGCAACCGGTATCCAGTGACTGTCTCTTTGGGCGTCGACGTCGCCGAAACGCCGGCCGAGGCACTGGACGGTGCAACTGAGCGACTCCAAGCAGCCGGAAGCGCCCAGGACGAAACACGCACAGAGGTGCTCGCCGGGCAGTTTCTCGACGGCGAGCCCGCTCCAGAGTCTGTCCACATCGCACATTTCGACGTCAACGATGCCACTGGCAAGTACACCGACCAACTCAACGAGTTCGACTCGTTTATCCATATCGAGCGCAGCTACGCTTCGCTGATGGAGTACATGCGAAAAGCCCACGGCGCGTTGTCGTTTTTCGTCGGCGGCGACAACATTATTGCTGTCTGTCCGGAGCTCTCGGCCGACGCCTACCAAGACGCTATCGACCATGTCGAGACGGACGTGGGGATCGAACTCAAAGTCGGTGTCGGGCGGGACCAGACGGCACACAAAGCCGGAATCGCCGCCAAGCACGCGCTCGAAGAGTGTCGCTTCGACGGGACAACCGTCGAGTTCGCAACACCTCATCCCTCTCCAAGTGACGACTAATCCGGATGACTCGTCGCTCTCTGTATTTTGTCGGCCCGCGTGAACTTGAGATCCAAAAAAACCGATCCCTGAGCCCGATTCCAACGAGCTACGCGTTCGAACCGAGCGGTCGGCAATCAGCCCCGGCACGGAGCTGTTGGTCTACACTGACAGCGTTTCCGACGACCTCAGCGCAGACCTCCATCTCGATGCACTCTCTGGGCCCTTGTCCTATCCACTTGCATACGGCTATGCAGCCGTCGGCCACGTTGAGGCCGTTGGCGAGGCGGTCGACGACGACTGGATCGGCCGACGGGTGTTCGCGTTCCATCCACACGAGAGTCATTTTTGTGCGACTGTCGAGCAGCTTCAGGTCGTCCCCGAGGAGATTCCAACCGCAGCCGCAACGCTGTTTCCCTCGGTCGAGACCGCCTGTACGCTCGTTCAGGATGGCAACCCCCGACTCGGCGAACGCGTCGTCGTCTTCGGTCAAGGCTTGATTGGGCTGACGACAACCGCACTGCTCGCTGCGTTCCCGATTGAACTCATCACCGTCGACCCGGTTGCGAGCCGTCGACGGCTCTCCAAACAGCTCGGGGCTACCGAGAGCGTCGCTCCCGACGCCGTGGGCGATGTGGTTCAACTGCCTGCCGACTCACCGAACGGCGAACGTGCAGGCGCGGATTTGAGCTACGAACTCTCGGGCAATCCAGCCGCGCTGGATTCAGCCATTTCAGTGACGGGCTACGATGGCCGGATCGTCGTCGGCTCGTGGTACGGCACCAAACGCACCGAACTCGATTTCGGCGGTCGGTTCCACCGAAGTCGCATCTCGATTGCCAGCAGCCAAGTAAGCACCATCGACCCGTCGCTGCGGGGGCGTTGGGATCGAAATCGCAGGACCTCGCTTGCATGGGATCGACTGGCCCAGTTGCCAGCCGACGAACTACTGACGGATGAGTATCCCATCGAGGCTGCCGGGGAGGCCTACGCACGGCTTGCCCAGCGAGCCGACGACACACTGGGAATATGTTTTAGTTACGACCGTCCATAGTCTGATATATGTACACCGTTTCGGTTCGTCGACCCTTTATCGCCCAGCATTTTTTAACGGTTCCAGAGCCCGGCCCCGAAGGCAGGCTCCATTCACACCAGTTTACCGCCGTCGTCGAGTTCGAAGGCGACTCGCTCAACGAGTATGGCTATCTGGTCGACATTGATGAGATTAACACAGCAGTTGAGACCGTTATCAGTACCTACGCCGATACAACGCTCAACGACCAGCCGGCCTTCGAGGGACTGAACCCGAGTGTCGAGCATTTCTCGCGGATTTTTTGCAAGGAGGTGCTGGCGGCTGCTGAGCCGACTGTTCCGGACCGAATCCGGGTCCGACTCTGGGAGGACGACGAGGCGTATGCAAGCTACGAACAGCCGATTGACAATGCATAACCGCCGGTCGACTCCTCTGGTTTTGCTCGCATTGCTGGCGGTTGGCTGGACGCTCGCTGTTCGCGTTGGACTGTTTCGGCTTCGGCTTGCGGCGGGTCGACTCGCAGCCGCAGTCCCGAACCGGTTCCTGCCGAAGCAACTCAGCGTGCTGCCGCCGCCGCCCGCCGAGTACGTCGGCGTCTGGACGGTCGCGCCACAGCAGGCACGACAAACGCTCACCGAATGCGGATTCAGTCAGTTACTCAGAGCCTACCTGCATGGCTACAGCCGAGGGGACCGTACCGTCCACGAGATTGGCAGCTACGTCTATCGACCGAACGGGGTTTTCAGTCATAATCAACTCCACGTTCGGCTGTTTCCTACCGCAGCGGGACACACTGAAGTGTGGGCTCACTGGGAGACCAATCCGAACCGCGCGCCGCGCTCACATCTCCAAAAAGTCGGATACGACCCTGCCGAAGGCGAGCGTCGACTCAGAGCTATGCTCGGCGACGAGCCCCTAATCAACCCTGCCCCGGAACATCGCCCGGATTTCGTTCAGTAGTTGCTCGCTATCTTCAGGTGTGCGTTCAGTAGGAACATCCTACCTCCGAGCGAGGACGTCCATGTGGTGTGCAACGAGCGTCAACTCGCCCGCTGTGAGTTGCCTGCGGCGCGTCTCGATCCACTCGTCGCGCGCCGAGGGCGAAAGAATATCTGCAGCGTAGTCGGCCAGCGCGCCCTCTATCGTCGACAACAGATGTTCGAGCACGGTCGACTCCTCGGATGGATACTCACCGTCAGCAGGATGAACTACCCAGTCTGCACCGCCAGCCTCAAGAATCGAATACCCCGCAGCAGGCAGTGCCGTCAGTAGCTGTTGGCCCGCGCGACTGTGGCCGGGTTGCACACGGATCTCGTCCATGTGGCGGTGATACAGTTTCTCGATTGTGCCATCCTGTGGATGGGGCGGCCGAAACGAGGTGTGACCGTTGAACGTAAACGGCGCATACAGCAGCCCACCGTCGACAAGGAGTTGCTGGATCGAATCGAGAGCCGAATCGAGCGCAACCAGATCCAAGACGGCCGACGCAATCACCGCGTCCGCTCGGTCGTCGACTTCGAAACCATCACCGACCGCGAGTGTACTATCGAGTAGCTGGTCGGGACCGTCGTCGACCGACCGACGCGCTCGAAACCCAGTGTCTGTCGTCTCGACAGCGTAGCCTGCTGTCTGAAGTTGGTTGGGCAGTCGTTGGTGGGCGAGAGCCAGCGTTTCGCTGTCGATATCCAGCGCGCGATAGGACACCTTCGGCGGCAGTGCGTTCCACTCGGCAAGCCGAGCGATCATTGAGCCCGTGCCGACGCCGATTTCAACGATTCGTATTGGCTCGTCAGTGTTGGTCGCACACACAGCGAGTTCGTCGACGAACCGTTTGAAGACGACTCGGTTGAGTGCGCGATCTTCGACTGTTCGTTTTGCCGTCAGAAACTGCGTGAATGTCGTCATGTGTTTGAAGTAGCCTCCTCGCTGGCCAGCGACGAGCGAACCGAACTGAACGTTTCGTTCCACGTCGGATGGCTTGCGGCGGTTTGTAGTGCTGCAACGCCGAGGGCTGCCAGTCGCTCGCGGTCGCTTGCCCACTCGGCCAGCAGGGTCGAGATGCGGTCGATCTCGTCGGACTCGACGAGCGCGCCAGTTTCGCCGTCGGTGACGAACTCGCAGGCCCCACCGTTTGCGCTGGCGATCGGCACGACGCCGTACTCCATGGCTTCGAGATACACCATCCCGAATCCCTCGTATGTCGAAGGCACACAGAGTACGTGACTATCTGCGAGCGTTTGTTCGACTGTCTCATCGGAGACTTCGCCCAGTAGGTCGACTCGATCGTCCAGCAAACGTTCGTCGATTCGACTGCGAACCCTCTCGGTATACATCGGATCGGCCTGCTGGCTGCCGAGCACCGACAACTGCCAGTCGACATTCTCGGAGTGCGCCGAAAGCTGATCAACGGCGTCGATTACTCCCAGCAGGTTCTTTCGCGGCTCAAGGCTTCCCAGATAGACGATCCGTAATGGATCCTCGGTGGCGCGCTTTCGGACGGCCGACGCACCGACAGCTCTGCCTTCGTGTCGACCTGCTGGCGGGGCAACCACCCACTCCGCAAGCTTCGGTGCCAGTCGCTGGGCGCGCTGTTTGGTGAACTCGCTGGTCGCAATCACACCGTCGACCGAGCTGAGATACCGACGTTCGATTCGACGCTGAAGCCCACTGAGTCGACCATCTTCGACATCGGATTGGATATGGTGGACAAGCGCGACGGTCTTATTTGGCCGCGTTAGGCGGTCATTAACTCGCCACAGCGTCGGATGGCAGAGTTCGTCCTGCAGCAGCACGTCGAACGGGCGATTGAGTCGGTCGACGATCTGTCGAGAAAACCCGCGTGCGACGTTCGGCCAGTAGCTACCCCACGGTAGTGAGATCACCTCAACAGTGTCGCCGCGATTTCGGAGATATTCGACGAGAAGTCTGTCATATCGGAACCCACCGGAGGGGTGATCGAGTCCACCGTAGACGACGAGGCCGATATGCATCGACTCCCTGTTGTCGGAGTAGCTACTTAATCCATCTCACACTCACCGTCGGCCAGAAACCGAGAGCCAATCGCCGACGAAATTGATGAGAAACGGCCCGAGCACGATCGTTGCGAGTAGTCGCGAGTGTTCAGTAGAGACGACCGGCAAGAGTGCGATCCAAATCGTCACCATCGCAGCCCCACCGAGCAGTCGACGCAGTTGGCTCGGTGGGAGTTCATATACAGCGAGTCCGCGACGCGTTCGCCGCCAGAGCCCGAAGACGAACGCATACCGGGCGAACCCAACAATCAGAAAGACCGTCGGAACACGCCCAATCGCAACAACGACCAACGTCCCGAACAACACGGTAAGACCGTCGATTTCAGTATCCAGCCGTCCACCGAGTACAGAAACCGAGTCGGTCGCCCGCGCGAGCGCGCCGTCGATCGCATCGCCCGCAGCAGCAATCCCGAACAGTATAGCGGGAACCCACGCCAGCGGACCAGCCGGGAGCCCAGTCGACAGGAACCCTGCGAACACCACCAGTGCCGCCGCGCGAGCCAACGTGAGCACTGTCGGCAGTGTAATCGATCCATCCTCAACCCGCCTCAGAAGGAGACCCACAACACCGGAAACCACGAGTAAGCCAACACTAACACCGCCAATAAATCGGGTCGAGTCGACCAGATTCGAGCTGACGAGCACGCCAGTGGCCACTCCTACGAGTGTGGTAACCCACAGCGTCGAGACTGACCACTGCCGCCAGTCTGCCGGCCGTGTGGCCTCCTCAGTGGCCATCGGTTCGGGGCTGCCACCGAGTCATCTATGATTCCCGCCGGTAGACAAAGACTAGTACCACGATGAGAACGAGCTGTGCGACTTTATCAATCGCACCGGCTGCGGTGAGATCACCCACGGCCGCAGGCTGGTTGACCACATACCAGCCAATGATCTGAACGAGCGTGTATGGTAGACCGACGAGATACAGTAGTCGACGGCGGTAGTCTATGGCTAACAGCACAACCCCACCGATGTACCCTCCTCCAGCGAGCACGAAGAGCACTCCCATCCAGTGGGGCAGAAATCCGGCCCCGAGCACGATGTGAACGGCTGCACTGATCAGTGCCATCGCAACGCCAAGCCAGTGAAGCGGTGTCAACGATTCAAGCGCGAGTCGACTGTTTGCGGAGCCCATACTGTGAGACACGGAGACGAGTCACAAACCCTTTTTGTTACTAATTGACTACCGACAGCGAGTGTCGGAACGGATTTGACACTCAGGGTCTCACATGACGTATGGACGGTGATCGGCGTCGACTGCTTGTCGGTGGTGTCGTCGCGATACTGTTGATTTTCAGTGGTGTTCTTCCACACCCGGTGTTTGGCTCACCCTATGAGACAACAGCGCCCGCGCCGTACACCCATCAAGCTGTGGCCGAAGACGACAGGCAGTATCAAACCTTAGTCGATCACTATGGGTTTGAGCCAGCCGACGCCACGCCGGCCGAAAGCCTTTCGCCGACTGCACAACTCGCGGTCGAACAGACACTCGAAAGCGAACCAGACGACAACTGGCGACAGTATGAACTTCCAGTGTGTCGATCAGCAATGCTCGTCTGTGATTCAGTTCGGGAGCCACCGTCGGAGTTCCACTATGGCGAGGGAGACCCCGAAGAAGTCTTCAAACTGATTGAGGTCGACGGCGAGCGCTACCTATTCCAGACGGGAGTCCAGACAGATGCTGGTTCGGACAGCGGCTTCGGTAACGCACCGCTGTCGACGTTCATCTGGTTGTTTGGACTGATTCCGTTCGGTGCCGTCGTCGTCGCCTCACACGCTATCGGACAGAAAACCGGTCGCCATCAGATACCGGGGGTGCTGACCATTGTGGGTGCTGGCCTCATTGGTGGTGGGCTTGCTGTGCCGTATCTCGACGTGTTTGGTGTGATCTTGTACGCCGAGTGGGCGGTGCCGCTACTCGTCGGCGTGGGTGGCATCACACTGGCTGGCATTGGGGCACTCGTCTGGCAGACCGTCCAGTATGCACAAACCGAGTTTTGAGCAGTCTCCTCCAGATTTGTTTTATTCCCTCGCTCCCGAACACTCTCATAATGGCCGACGAGAACGAGTGTCGATCTCCACCAGACAGTCGACCTGTCGTCCTGATTACGGGGGCAGCCTCAGGTATTGGTGCTTCCACTGCCGAACGCTTCGCCGCCAGCGGCTGGCGGGTGTATGCGACCGACATCGACGACGGGTTTCCGGCCTGTGTGGCGGCTGACTGTCAGTGTCTCGAACTGGATGTAACTGACGAGACACAGATCCAAGGTGTCGTCGACCGGATTCTCGACGAGACTGGCCGCATCGACACACTGGTTGCTAACGCCGGCTTTGCGGTGCCGGGAGCCGTTGAGGACGTGTCAGTCGACGACTCGCGGCGGCAGTTTGACGTGCTTGTCCACGGGGCCCATCGGTTGATTCAAGCAGTGTTGCCGGCGATGCGTGCACAAAATCGGGGACGGCTTATCGTGGTTTCGAGCGTACTCGGTCGGTCAGCCTCACCGGGAGTTGGTACCTACGGGGCAGCCAAAGCGGCCGTCGAATCGCTGGTCGATAGCCTTCGAATGGAACTCCGCAACACGGAGGTCACAGTCTCGGTAGTCGAACCGGCGTGGGTCGAGACGGCGTTTTCATCAACCGCGAGCGACCGACTCGGCGATGAGCGAACCGACGCCTACAGCGAAACGTACCGGCTGCTCGATTCAGGGTGGGTTCTCGACGGCGGACCGCTCGCGGTGACTCCAGCGGCTGTCGCCAAACAGGTATTCAAGGCGGCGACAGTCGACGAACCCTCGACACGCTACCCTGTCGGCTGGCAGAGTCGGCTGACGATGCTGAGTCGGTGTCTCCCGGATCGACTGTGCGATTCGATCACAACTCGGTTGCTTGCCGGATCTGTGTGGACTCGTCGCTGGTTTGATCGTCAGCCAACAGCAACCAATCCGGCTGGATCGACAACTGACTCGACTGCCAAAACAGTCGAGCTGTCGACGGGACAGACGGTTTCGGTGCCGCTTGAGACGGAAGCTTCGCTGTCGGGGGTGACCATCTCGGCCGACTACGAAGCAGTTGACGGCCTCCTGCCAGCATCGCTGTCGGCAGTTCGGCTTACCCCACGGCGGTCGGCTGTCGTCGTGCTGTCGGTCGACTATAAACACGTCAGCGACGGGGCACTTGAGCCGTACAACGAGGTCGGTATACTGATTCCGGCCGTGCCTGCGGCTGGGCCGCTGTCGACGGTTCGACAGCCCACACAGATCGGCGGCTATGTCTGGCAGTTGCCGGTAACAACCGAGCCCGCCTGTGTGCTCGGCCGTGAAATCTGGGGGTATCCCAAATCCGTTGCGGCTGTCGAGATCACGACAGATGGCAAACGGACCGAGACACACCTCCACTGT
Source organism: Haloferacaceae archaeon (assembly GCA_003554115.1). The sequence continues at coordinate 10,893 of PWFE01000075.1, forward strand.
GATGGCCAGCACGTGCTCTCGCTGACAGTTGAACTTCCCTCGACCCACTCAGTAACAGTCCCGTTGTCGTCGTACACACAGAAAGACGGCACGTTGATTCGAACACCGCTTTCGTTTCAGGGCGCGCTGGGCTGTCGGCCCCTCAGTCGGCGGGTCGACTGGCAGTTGGGCGACCACTCGTGGGCAGAAAGGCTCCGGTCGGCTTCGCTGGGTCGACCGCTTGCGGTTTTCGGCGGTACGTGTAGGTTCGAGATTGGCCGCCCGGAAGTTGTTGGCTAACGACGCAGAGCGACTGGACCGTCATCTTTAGGTGTCGACTACCGAACTGTGCGTATGGATCGTTTGCGGCAGTCACTTCTCGACACCCCGATTACTGAAAAGGACGGCTACCACTACTTCGTCCATCCAATCAGCGATGGCGTTCCGATGTTGGAACCAGAGTTGCTTCGAGAGATCACCGTCGAAATTGTCCGCAACGCCGATTTAGAGGACGTCGATAAGATCGTCACGCCGGCGGCAATGGGGATTCACATCTCGACGTCGGTTTCGCTGATGACCGACATTCCGGTGGCGATCATCCGAAAGCGCTCCTACGGGCTGGAGGGTGAAGTCTCGTTGTCGCAGGTGACGGGCTACTCGAAATCCGAGATGTATATCAACGATGTCGAAGCCGGCGACCGCGTGCTTGTTCTCGACGACGTGCTTTCGACAGGCGGGACAATGCGGGCGATTCTCGACGCCCTGACAGAGATGAACGCCGAGGTTGTCGACGTGCTTGCGGTGATTAAAAAGGCGGGCGAAAACAAACTCGACGACACCGACTACGACGTCCAGACGCTGATCACGGTCGACATCGTCGACGGCGAAGTCGTGGTCGTCGACGAGTGATCTGAATCATATTGGGCCGCTCGTTTCGCAACCCTTATTTGCGAGATAGCGGTACAGTACAGTGCGTGCCGGAGTAGCTCAGCCTGGCAGAGCGAATCCTTCGTAAGGATTAGGTCGAGGGTTCGGATCCCTCCTCCGGCTTGGTTTCTGCAACGAACAACTGCGTGGAGCGAAGCCAGCGGTCGGTGGACACGTCGACTCAGTTTCTGGTCGCCCATTGTATATAAGTAGTTGGTACATACCAGTTGTCTGTTTTCTTAGTCGCTCGTGTGGGAGTTGGGTATGGATACATTACCAGGTGAAACGTACAGCGTAATTATACGGATAGCTCGTGTTTATCGATCAACGCTCTCTCCATGGCTTTGCAGGATACGTCTTCCGACGGTACAGCCGACAACTCTGCGACTGTTCGCAGCTGGATTGGTGCGCTCTCCTCGGCGCTGTCGATTCAAGCAGTTGGCTTTTGGGTTGCAGTCTCACTGCCAGTGCCGATCATGCTGTTGTTGGCTGGCGGTGTGTCGACGCGCTCCGAATTCGCTGCCGTCAGTGGGTTGCTCACGGCGAACCTGCTTGCGTTGTATCTCGGACGCGGCTATTCGGTCGACGACTCCTGACCCGGTTCGATTCGGAGAATCGGTGCCGCATCGGCGTCGACGGCGACAAACAAGGCGTCGGTGTCGGGCGGTGAGACGACATCACGCACGCGCCAGTCCTCATCAGCCAACAACGGTTCGATTTCTTCGACCTCGCGATCGTCGACTGCAAACCGGCCCAGATACTGCCCTGCCAAGTTACCGACGAACAGATCTCCCTGCCAGTCAGGGTGTGTGCCCTCGTAAAACGTCATTCCGGCAGGCGGAAAGCCACCAGTGCCACACTCCCAGTAGTAGACCGGGTCGACGACGTCCTCGCGTTCGTCAGGCCGATCGCCAACTGGTGCGTCCGTGCCGTACCGACAGCCGTAGTGGGCGATAGGCCAACCGTGATTAGCTCCCGCTTCGAGAATCACGAGTTCGTCACCGTCGCGCTCGCCGTGGTCGCTGACCCACAGCTCGTCCGTTTAGGGATGGACGGTCAACCCCTGTGCGTTCCGTAGACCGTAACAGTAGATCGCCTCCCGAACATCCGGTTCGTCGACAAACGGGTTATCATCGGGAACCGAGCCGTCGGGCTCTAATCGGAGCACAGTACCGAGGTCGTTCGTCAGATCCTGCGAAACGTGGTCGGGGCCGAAATCCCTGAACTGCCGGTCGCCGACTGTCATATACAGCCGTTCGTCAGGCCCGAATGTCACCCGCGAGCCGTAGTGGTTCGAGCGGTCGAGAAACGGCTGGGCGCGGTACAGCACCTCGACATCGGTGATTGATTCGTCATCTCTGTTGAGTCGACCGCGAGCGATGTGTGTTGTCGTTTCGCCGTCATCGTTCGCAGCTGAGTAGGTGAGATACAGCCACGGCTCGGTTGGAAACTCGGGATGAACAGCGACATCTAACAGTCCACCTTGGCCTTCGGCGTCGACCTCCGGAACGCCCGAAAGCGGTGTGATGTTCCCGTTTTCCGGGTCGACCAACGAGAGCCGGCCGACATCGCGCTCGGTGACGACGACTCGGAAATCGTCGGGCAGCACAGTCATCGACCACGGATGATTCAGCCCGTCGGCCACGGTTTCGACGCGTTCGTCACCAGTTGGCTCGATGGCTGGCTCCGAGTCCGGCCCCAGACCCAGACAGCCAGCAAGGCCGACAACACCCAAGCCGGCAACAGAGAGATACTGACGTCGTTGCATACAGACAGTTCGACTGCAAGCCGAATAAACCCGGCGCGCTCACCGATGGAGTTAGGCACTCAGAGACCACTGTATCGAGTGAGATGGACGACCACACTCACGATCCGACGGTCGCCCCACCACTCGCCGGCGAGCCAACAGGCTGGAATCCCGAGACTGGTTTTTGGGAACACGGCACACTTCGCATGGCAGTTCTCTACGGCGTCCGGTTTTTCAACGCCGGCGACTATCATCGTTCTCACGATTGTTTCGAGGATGAATGGTACAACTACGGCAATGGCACCGTCGAAAGCGCGTTTCTGCACGGGATGGTCCAAGTTGCGGCAGGCGTCTACAAGCACGTCGACTTCGAAGACGACGACGGGATGCGGAGTCTTTTTGCGACCGCTTTGCAGTATTTGCAGGGTGTGCCGGCGGACTTCTACGGCGTTGATCTCACCGATATCAGGTCGACGCTCAACACTGCAATCAAGGAGCCAACACTTATTGAAAGCTGGCAGCTCACCGTCGACGGTGAAACACCAACTGCAGCCCCGAAAGACAGCGCGTATCTCAACGATCACTAGTTGCAATTTTTCGGTTGCTGAGACAGACCGCGGGGCTCAAATGTCGTGACTGCGTGGCTGTTTCCAATGAAGATCTACGAACTCGGGGAGGGAACCCCCGAGGTTGCAGTTATCGGCGGCATCCATGGCGACGAGCCGTGTGGCCCGCTGGCTATCGAGCGACTGCTTGCCGAAGAGCCAGCCGTCGAGCGGCCGGTCAAGTTCATTATCGCCAACGAGGAGGCACTCGCTGCCGGCAAACGCTATCTCGATGCGGATCTCAACCGGGTGTTTCCAGGAGATGTCGACGCCGAGGCGCACGAACGTCGCCTCGCTCACGATCTCGCCCGTGAGATCCAAGGTTGTACAACGCTCGCACTGCACTCGACACAGTCGACGCCCACGCCGATGGGTGTGATCCGGTCGGTCGATGAGGTTGCCCGCGCGATCTATCCTCGATTGCCAGTCGACGTGTTGATCGAGACCGATGCCCATACGGATGGCCGGCTAATCGAGTATCCACATACAATCGAGGTCGAATGCGGCCTGCAGGGGACTGACGAGGCGGTCGAAAACGGCTACGATCTCACGCGTGCGTTTCTGGCTGCGACTGGCGCACTGCCGGTTCCGGCAGCAGACAGCCGGTTCGATACACCAGCGGCCAACGCGGTTCACGTCTTCCGGCTTAAACAGCCGATTCCCAAACCGGCGGGCACCTCGTATGAGGTGTTTGCCACGAACTTCGAACCCGTCTCCGAAGGCACCGCGTTTGCCGCGGTCGACGGTGAACCGCTGTACGCAGAGACCGATTTTTATCCAGTGTTGTTCTCACCGAACGGCTATGAGGATATTTTCGGCTACGTCGCCGAACGGGTTGGCTACGTCAGCTAACTACTCATCTGTGAGTTCGACGAGCGTTAACGAGCGATCTAGTTGACAGTAGTCGTGCGGTGGTTCGCCTTCGACAGACGCAATCCGGTACTCGGTCTTGAACTCTGCGCCCTCCGGCACACAGAACTCGTGGCTCGGACATTCGGTGTGTGGACACGGCCCGGCTAGGCTGGCTTTACTTCCAGCATACGCACCGCGTGATGGAACGTTGGCTCGGACGGCTGTCGACTCGACTTCGACGGCTCGAACCCCACTGTCGTGGACCGCACAGTCGAGTAGTTGGGCGTTTTCACGGATATCTGTGATGCGGTAGCGTTTGCCTTCCGCAAGGTTTAGGCACTGACTTCGGTACGGACAACCTTCACAACCGGGAGCCTCTCCGTGGTAGACGAACTCCTGGCCCACCTCGGCGAGTCGGTCTCCGATAAGTGTGACAGTAGACATACGTGTTTGTATGACGCCACTCGTGTTAACGTTCGCCCTACTAGTGGTCGATTAGTTCGTCGAGTTTCTCGAAGTACGCCTCGCGGGGCACTTGGTAGGCCTCGCGGTAGTCGACCGCACCGTCGACAAACGATTGGGCAGTCTCACGCGCGCCGTCAATAGCACTCTCGCGGCTGTCATGCCGTGTTGTGGTAGCTTCGACTGCTGGTTCGAAAAACAGTTTAACCTGCCACGTATCGGTCTCGACCGAGCCAGCGCCGGGTCGACGACGCGGTGAGCCGTTGGTGACGTAGATTGTCGGCAGGCAGGCTGCCGGAAACGTCTCAGCATTAAACACATCCGGTCGATAGGCTAAGATCACCCGCCCGTCGGGTTCTTCGTTCCAGACACGCCAACCAGTTGGGAGCTCCGTGAGGCTCATGGATTCGTTTGTCGACCCATCATCAAAGCTCTCGCGCTTGAAACAGGTCGTCGACCAACGAAAAGCAAAGAGTACCGTGAGTGAATTTCCAAAATATCATTTTTCGCGCGAATGTTTCTGTCACTCGTGTTGTTGTCTTTGTATTGTGGTCGTAGGAGTTTACTACCGCGGTTTGAGAGTGACTACCGTCATGTCGAAAGAGTGTTCTAATTACGTATGTTTCGGGCCAACACGGCTGATTTGTGGCCAATATCGGAGAAAGGCTTATACGTATCAAAAAACACACTGTAAATAGTCTCGGTCTTCCGACCGGGCAATGACACCTCTCCACGCGCCGTTCGTTGGTTCTTGATGTTGCTTGTTGTGAGTCGCCGTTCGGGTGTTCGGCACGGTGGAGTGGTATGCATGCACATGCCACTCACGACACGTCGACTGCTGCGTCCATTCGGTTCCAGCGGTGGTGCTGTCGTGACATGTCCGGCCAACATGCGGTCGACTACTCGACCAACCGGCCAGTGATACAATGAGCAACGACAGACAGACCCTCGAAGACCTCAGCGAGCACTACCAGGCATCGGTTCCATCAGATCTACGTGAAGCCAAAGCCTTCGATTGGTATCTCGAGGAGGTGAGAGACGATCCACGGATCGCTCGCAACGCCCACCAGCGCGTTGCCGATATGTTCGACCACTACGGCACCACCTACGACGAAGACGCCGGTGTCGTTGAGTACACTATGGCCGCCGAAGATCCCTTACACGACGGCGAAAACGTCTTCTACGGCCGTGAGGTCCACGAGTCGATCCACGAGTTCGTCAACAAAGTCAAATCCGGTGCCCGCGGGCTGGGCCCAGAAAAACGAATTAAGCTCCTGCTTGGCCCGGGGGGCTCGGGCAAATCCCATTTCGATTGGCTCGTCCGACGCTACTTCGAACACTACACGCTCGAAGACGAAGGTCGGATGTACACCTTCCGGTGGGTCAACCTCTGTGATGTGATCCGTGATCAGGACCCCGCCGATGACACGGTCGACTCACCGATGGCTCAAGATCCACTTGTCCTGTTGCCGCAGGAACAACGCGACATGGTCATCGAGGGGCTCAACGAGCGGTTAGCGGCACCCTACACGATCCGGAACGAACAGCATCTCGACCCCGCAAGCGAGTTCTATATTGACAAACTGCTGGCACACTACAACGATGATCTCCAGACGGTGCTCGAAAACCACATTGAGATCATCCGACTGGTCGCCAGCGAGAACAAACGCCAATCAATCGAGACGTTCGAACCAAAGGACAAGAAAAATCAAGACGAGACCGAGTTGACTGGCGACGTCAACTACTCGAAGCTCGCCATCTACGGCGAGTCGGACCCACGCGCGTTCGACTATGCGGGTGCGTTCTGTAACGCCAACCGAGGGATCTTCTCGGGCGAAGAGCTGCTCAAACTGCAGCGAGAGTTCCTGTATGACTTCCTGCACGCGAGCCAAGAACAGACGATCAAGCCCAAAAACAATCCACGGATCGACATCGATCAGGTGATCGTCGGGCGGACGAACATGCCCGAATACAGAGAGAAAAAGGGCGACGAGAAGATGGAGGCGTTCAACGACCGCACGAAGCGGATCGACTACCCGTACGTCCTCGAATACGAACAGGAGGCCGAAATCTACGGTAAAATGCTTCGGAACGCCGACGTGCCGAACATGAACATCGAACCGCACACCCTCCAGATGGCTGGGTTGTTCGGTGTGCTCACTCGCATTGTCGAACCCAACGACGAATCGGTAACGCTGGTCCAGAAAGCCAAGGCGTACAACGGCGAGTTGGACGACGACGACGTCGACGTCAAAAAGCTCCGTGAGGACGGCGAGGCCCAAGCCGATATCGCCGAGGGGATGGACGGCGTCTCGGCACGGTTCATCGGTGACGAAATTGCCGAGGCGATCATGGATTCGACCCACCGTGGTCGTAACTACCTGAGTCCGTTGACCACGTTCCGGCATTTCGAGCAGAATCTCGAAACCCACGGCTCGATTCCGGAAGACAACATCGACCGCTATCAGCGATACCTCGAGATGGTCCGCGAGGAGTACAAAAACCGCGCTATCGAGGATGTGCGGCACGCGCTGGCGTACGATCTCGACGAAATCCAGCGGCAAGGCGAAAAGTACATGGACCACGTGATGGCCTACATCGACGATGCGACCGTCGATGACGAACTCACGGGTCGCGAACAGGAGCCCGACGAGACGTTCCTCCGATCTGTCGAAGAGAAACTCGACATACCAGCCGACCGCAAGGACGACTTCCGCCAAGAGGTCTCGAACTGGGTCTCGCGGCGGGCCCGCGAAGGAATCAGCTTTAATCCACAGGACAACGACCGACTGCGCCGCGCCTTGGAGCGCAAACTCTGGGAGGACAAAAAACACAACATCAACTTCTCGGCGCTGGTCTCGGCCAACGAGATGGCCGACGACGAGCGCAGCGCGTGGATCGACGCACTGCGCGAACAGGGCTACTCCGAAGAGGGTGCTCGTGAGGTCCTAGAGTTCGCCGGCGCGGAAGTCGCCAAAAGCGAGCTCGAAGAAGATGTCTGACGAATACATCACGAAAGCCGACCGCCAGCTCCAGCAGGCCTACGAGGGACCGATGAGCCTCTCGGAGTACGTCGACGCCGCGTTCGAGTCACCTTCGATTGCCGCGCACGCCAGCCGGTATCTGCTGGCGGCCATCGAATCGATGGACACCCGAACGGTGATCGAAGAGGGCGAAAAGCGGGACCGGTACCGCTTTTTCGACGA
>PWFE01000085.1 GCA_003554115.1 Haloferacaceae archaeon
CCCGCCACGCCCGTGACGGCTGTGCCGTGCGAACCATCGAAACTCCCACCGGTTTCGGTGCAGTCGCCGTCGACGCAGTCGAGTCCCTGGCCGATGTTCGCCGCGAGATCCTCGTGGTCCGGATCGATGCCCGTATCGAGAATGGCGACATTCACACCCTCGCCGGTATTGCCATCGCTAATCGAGATATCTGCCTCGACCTGCGTGATTCCGTAGGGTGTTGTCTGGCCGACTGGCCACAGTTTTCCGTTTTCCTCGACGTACCGAATGTTCGGGTTTCGTTCGAGTGCCTCGGCGGCTTTCGGCGAGGCCCGAATCGCTACCGCATCGAAATTGAACTCCCGGTTGATTCGGTCAGCGGCCTCGCGTGTGGCTCGGCGGCCCTGATCGTTTTTATACCCGACGTTGATATCGACCTGTCCTGTGGTGGCGGTGCCGACGCCTGCGGTCGCACTCAGTGCGAGCGCGCTGGTTGCCCCTTGGAGTACGCGTCGACGTGTTGACACCATATTGTACTCTGACATATACGAACAACTGCAGTTTTTATTGTGTATGTATGAGAGTTATTACCAGATTAGTACTATTTAAGTAGTGTATAGATACGGAGTCGGCTGTCAGCTGTTCTGCCGTCTATTCGGTGAACTGTCTATTTTGATGGATATGCCGAATGGTCGACCGGAGTCGACGAGGCAGTAGTGGATCAAAAAGTGGGCCGGCGCAGATTCGAACCACGGTCGCTCATATGCGTTCGCTCACGGCTACGCTGTTCGCTTTCGAGGTCGCAGGCGACCTCGCACCGCTCGCTGATTCGAATCTTCGTGTGTTCCATACACACCTCGTTCGGGAGTACTCCGCTCGTGCCGCTGGGCGGCACAGTCGCTCGGTGGAAGTGAACGAGGGGTAGAAATGGGCCGGCTCAGATTCGAACTGAGGTTACGGCCACCCGAAGGCCGAAGGATGCCAAGCTACCCCACCGGCCCGCAGTAAAATGGACGCCGTCACCGAGTTTAAAAATTGTGGTCACCGTCAGTACCGTCGGTACCCCGCAGTATCCAGCCAGTTGTGAACCACGGTCATCGTCTGGTCGGCGTGCAGAATCTCGGGACCAACCCTGAGTCGACGCTCTGCGGTGTCGGCCAACACCGCAGCCTCACTGTCGGTGAACTCTTGGTGGTCTGACAGCACGAACACCGGATCAGCGGGCGGCTCGGCCTCGATAAGCGACTCGCCCTCTTCGTGGAGTTCGATGATCGTCCCGTCGCGGGCGACCGACTCTAGGGTCGACTCAAAGTCCATCCGGTACAACTCGACACCCGGCGAAACCTCCGCGGGCTGGTGGCCGATGGCGTCGGCAGTTGATTCGAGCGCACCCTTAATCCGGGAGGCGACCGCGCGCTCGTTGGGGTAGAGGCGTTTAGCCGTCGACCCGTCGAACCGGACTGTATACTCATCGTTGAGCACGAGATGGACACGTGTGTCTTCGCGGATGCCATGCGAGAGAAACAACCCGGCATTAACACACCGGCACAACACGTCGAGTCGACCGGCGCCGCCGGCCAGATCCGACAACGAAAACTCGGGAGAGGTCGGTGCTTCGTGACCGAGAACAATGAACTGACGCATACCACCTTTCGGTGGGCGGCGGGCTTAGTTCGCGGTGGTTTCGATGCCGATCAGGTTGCTGTCGGCAGATAGTAGTTGTCCTGGCGGTCGACCAACTCTTTCGACTGAAGCGTGTTCAATATCGGGAGCAGCGAGATGGTTTTCATCTCTAAGGAGCGATTCAGTTCGTCGAGCGTCGACTCGCCGCTGACCTGCAGATACAGATACACGAGCTTCGTGCCGTCCGAGGAGAGATCGGACGGAACCGACACGGATTGAGGGTCAGCGGTGCCGTACTGGTTCGGTGTGGGGGTGTCTGTGTTCGTCATAGTGGAGGGAAACGCCAACAGGCCGGGGTGTGCTGTCGCTCACGACGCCGAGGACACCACACAACGCCCACGACCCGGGCGAGTCATCTCGTGAGTCCATGCCCTCGCTAATAGCTGTTGTGTGGGATTTCATCGTATGTCTGACAGGGAATTTAAACTCCTAAAACAGCCTGCAGCCGACGGTTTCGAACCCCAACTAGTCAGCCGACGTAATTGATTCGAGCGGCGGATGCGAGCTGCTCAAGACAGCTACTGGCTGTCTGGGACATCTCGCCGCTGGCGTGTGGATACACCGCGCACAACTCGCCATCTTCGTACACCGCCAGACAGATACACGGCAGCGACAGTACTCTGTAGGTTTCGCCGGTGATCTCACAGTCGACCGACTGTGTTTTGAACGCCGCGTTCAGCATCACGCCCGTTTCGTCGGCCCACTCCTGAAACGCCGTGAAGTGGTCGATCACGGTCTGGTAGTAGCGCGTCCCCTCAAGCGGCCCCGAGAGCCGGATTTCTTTGGTCCAGATGTTCACCTCGTAGTCGTCGATCTGGCCCCGAGCCGCAAGGGTTTCGAGTTGATCTATCACCGCTTGTTTCTGCCGTTCACAGCCTAACTCTGGATCTGCCCGCAAAAAGAGTTTGACAGTGCAGCGGTGGGTTTCACTCTGGGCGTTCATTGGGTGCCGGTACGTTTAGCACTGGTATATAATCTCCACACCACCTCAACGCAGACGTTCAGTACGGTAAGACGGTTTTAGTCGGAAGAAAAGACAGTCGACGCTTGGTCGGTCAGTTGTCGGTCTCGGGTTCGGGAACCGGATCGATCAGGACGACGGCCTCGCCTTTGATCAACTGTTTGTCCTCGTCGTTGTGGACATCGGTCGACAGCACGTATCTGTTGTCTTCGAGGTCGTCGACGACTTCGATGCTCGCGGTAAGGCGATCACCGATAAACGCCGGCGCGAGAAACGTCGTATCCTGCGAGAGATAGATCGTCAGCCCGGGAAGTCGTGCGAGTGCGGCGCTGATCAGTCCCGAAACCAGCATGCCATGGACGATCCGGGTGCCGAACCGACTTTCTTCGGCAAAGTCGGTTTCGAGATGCAGCCGGTTGGTGTCGCCCGAAATGTCGGCAAAGGCGCTGACGTCTTCGTCAGTAAGTGTTTTCGAAAACGTGATTCGATCCCCGACTGAGAGATTGGTGGGATCGGCGGTCTCCGATTCGAGTTCCCACTCCGGGCGCGCGTAGGCCACAGAGGGCCCACCGCTGGTTCGGTCGCTGTCGACGAACCCCGAGGCCGCCAGCGCTGCCCGGTTGACCTCGACAGCACTCTTGACGAGATGGCCGGTTGCCCGTGCCCACGCATCCGCCATGTTGTACGGTACTGGTTCGATGCCCATGCTAGATTCTTCACCATTCATGATTGGGTATGAGCGGGAGTCAGTGAGTACCCCGTTTAGGCGTTTCGGTCAGCACGCTCGTATCGGGTGAGCCTACGTGAGCCCATTACTTACCATTTGTTGCCAGCAGATGGTATGTGTTGGTAAGCGGCGACAAACACTAAGTAGGAGTCGACCCAACATAGTATCGAAGATGACGAACGGCTCAGACGAGATGGCGTGGTCGCCGATGCAGTTTGCAACACAGCTGCAGGAGGCCGGCCAAGCGATGACAGCCCAGCAGATGCAGGCAGTCACTGAACTGCTGTCGACGGCCGATCCCAGCCGCTCGCAGCCCGATCCGACGGGGTTTGCGACGATGGGCACCCAGATGGCGATGTTCAAAACCCGCGTCCAGAGTGGCGGTCGGATCAGCATTCCGGACGCCGAACGTGAGGTGTTGGGCATCGACGACGGCGATATCGTCCAGACGTTCGTCATACCACTCAAACCCTCCAGTGATTCCAATGAGTAACACACAGTCCCCCACCAACCCGATGGCATCGATGTTCGAACTCCAGCGACAGTCGATCAAACAGAGCCACCAGTTCGTCCAACAGAGCATGAACGCCCAGAAACAGCTCCCTCGCGTGATGCAGGATGCAATCGATTCCCAGCGATCAGTCCAGCAGACCGGTCTGTCGGCGGGCCGCAGTCTCGCCAAAGGGATGGTCGAGATGATGCAGGCCTCCATTCCGAGCGAACAGCCGTATGTCGACGACAGTGACGCCGAAGAGCGTCAGCACGCCGCCTTCGAGAGCCTTCATCAGGCACTCGACGACCAGTTCGAGGCCGTCGAAGAGATCAGCGACCAGTCGTGGGAAGCACTCGAAAGCCAGCTCGAAGAAAACACCGACGCCTTCGTCGAGTTCGTCGATCAATCCAGTTCGTTTACCGACGAGTCGATCGAGGCGTTCCTCGAGTCGCTCGAAGACGTCCAGTCGGATGTCGAAGAAATGGAGTTCGGCGTCGAAACCGGCAGTGAGATCGGTACGACCCGGATGGACACCGACGTCGACGACGAAGAGATGGCCTAATCGCCCGGAGCCGCTATGTCAGAAACCACCCAGACAGCGACCGGTGAACAGTGGGGTGAGTACGTCGAAGCGATGAACCAGTCGTTCGTCGAGGCGTTCGAACAGAACATGCGGATACAG
>PWFE01000031.1 GCA_003554115.1 Haloferacaceae archaeon
CATCAATGCGAATATCGAGGCCGGAAAGCGGTGGGCCAATGGTGCCGACCTGTAGGTCCTCTGGTGGGTTCGCGCTGACGACTGGCGCGGCTTCTGTGAGGCCATACCCCTCGACAAGTCGTATCCCCATCCCGTTGAAGATCGCACACAGCTCCGCCGAGAGGCTGTCACCGCCGCTGATACACAGCTCAAGTTGACCGCCAAGACCTGCCCTGATTTGTTTGTAGACGAGCCGGTCGGCCACCGCGTGGGTAGCCCGAAGCCGTCGACTCGGCGTCTCGGCACGATGGTACTGTTCGGCGACTCTGGTGGCCCAGCCGAACACCGGTTTGTCGACGGTCGACTCGCTGGCAGTCGCTTCAAACCGCTCGAACAGCTGTTGGTAGAGCCGTGGAACCCCCGTGATCACGGTAGGTTCGACCAGCTGGAAATCCTCGGCCAGCGCCTCAGTTGAGGCTGCGTAGGCAACGGTTGCTCCCGCCGCGATCATCAGAAACGAGCCGGCGAGTCGCTCGAAGACGTGGGCTAACGGTAGCACCGAGAGATGCCGCGTGGTGTGGTCAATCCATGGGCCGGCAGTTCGATCCGGCCGAGGGCCGAAGCGCCGTACCGTCTGGTCGACGTTTGATGTGAGATTCCGGTGGGTGAGCCGAACGCCCTGCGGCTGGCCGGTAGTCCCCGAGGTGTAAACGAGACTCGCCAGCGTGTCGGGCTTGATGGCCGCGGCCCACGAGTCGACTCGCTCGGCGTCGAATGCGGCCACACCGCGCTGGTAGAGCGTTCCTACCGTGAAGATGTCGTCGCGGTCCCGTGCGGCCGCTGCCATCCCGCTGCCATCCGGTAGGGAGTCGATAACCGCAATAAAATCGAACGCGAAATCGAGGCTATCCTCGACGGCCAAGAGTCGACGTAGCAGTTCGGCGTTTTCAACGACGACACCGGTCGGCTCACAGTCCGAAAGCAGGTATTCGAATCGGGGTTCGGTCGAAGAGGGGTAGATCGTTGAGACCACGCCACCAGCAGTCAGTGTAGCGAGATCGAGTTGCGTCCACTCCATACGTGTGTGTGAGGCAATTGCGAGCCGGTCACCTGCGTCGAGTCCACACGCTCGTAGACCGGCAGCGAGTCGACGGACAATGGCAGCAAGATCGCTATAGGAGAGATCGGCGTACTCACCGGGTGGGGCTGCCGGAAACGCACCAGCCTCAACCAGCGAACGCTCATAGACGCCGCCTTTGTACGACTGGGCTGGCCTCTCTGGGTGCCGGTTAGCCGTCGAGTAAAACAGCTCTGGGATGGTGTCGGCCGCAAAGGCGGGATGCTCGAAGTCGAGTTCGTGGTGGCGGGTCATTACTGCACACCGTCGACGGCTCGGAGACAACTCATCGATGGCTACTGGTCGCTGGCATCGAGAAACGCCAACACGCCCCGTACGTTGAGTTTGGTCTCCTCGCGGCCCTTTTCATCGCCCCAGATTTCAGTGAGTTCGGTGTGGTCGACGAAGTGCTGAATCACCTGCTCGTCGTCCCCCAACTGCTGGCGTTGCTGGCGGACGGCTTCGACCCACTCGACAAGCGAGCGCTTGTAGGTGTTCAACAGGTCCTCGTTGTACGTCCGGGGACCAAAGTGGCCAAAACAGAGCAACTCAGGCTCGAGCGACTGGATCATCGAGATGTCTTCGAGACACTGATCAACGTCGAACTGTGGCGGCGGCGAGGTGACTCGGATCTCGTTTCGTAAATGGACATAGAGCCCGGCAGCATCAGCCGTAAAGACGACACCAGTGTCGCTTTCGAAGACGTGTTGATGTGGGGCGTGGCCGGGTGCCTCATGGGCTGTTAGGCGGAGGCTACCGAGGTCGAGTTCGTCGCCGTCAGCAAGCCCGCTGATCTGGGCCTCGGGGACGGGGGTGGGTTCTGTATAATGTTTCCACATCTCACCGACGGCAGCTTTGGTTCCCTCGATGAGTCGACTGGGATCGATCAGGTGATCGACCGCGCGTTCGTGGACGAGCACCTCGGCCTCGGGAAACGCCTCGGCGAGAAAGCCCGCGCCGCCGGCGTGGTCGAGATGAGCGTGGGTCGGCAGAATGTATGAAAGCTCGTCAATATCGAGATCATCGAGTGCCTCGAAGATGTATTCGCGGTTGGTTCCGATCCCGGTATCGACGATCGCGGGCTCCTCAGTGTCGAGAATGTACACTGAGCCGTAGCCGTCGACGTCGTACATGCCGGTATCGAGACGGTGGATCTCAGGATGGTCTGGAACGAACCGGAGTTCGCCTGCAGTCATACCGTCACTCGCTTGTGGCGGCTCATTAGCTATTCGATTGGGAGATGAAATCGACCGCCTCGCGCGTCGTCGATTCGCCGAACAGGAACTCAGTGTGGTCGACGGCGTACTCGTGGTGGGCTTTTTCGATATAGCCGAGAGCGTCTTTGACGACGACTGGTTTGAAATCCCGAACTCCCGCGCTGCCCGCCGTATGGAACACACAGACGTTGGCGAGCGTCCCACACAAAAGCAGCGTGTCGATACCGCGGGCCTCCAGCCAGCCCTCCAACTCGGTCTGATAAAAGGCGTCGTAGGTGTGTTTGACAACAACGTGGTCTGTATCGTCGACCGGAAGTTCGTCGACGAGTTCGGCCTCCCATGAGCCCTCCAAGACGTGTTCGCCCCAGCGGTCGAACTCGTCGTAGTAGTGTGCATCCTGGAACTGCTCGGGTGGGTGGACGTCTCGGGTGTAGATCACCTGGACGCCGGCGTCGTGGGCGCGTTCGACCAACTCGCCGACGGGTTTGATTGCGTCTTCGCTGCCGGGGGCGTACAGCGAGCCGTCGGGATGACAAAAGCCGTTCTGCATGTCGACGACGACGAGGGCAGTCGTCTCGGGATCGAATCTCATACCCGACGTATCGGTCTGGATCACTAAATCATCTCGGCTACGGGATCGGCGGTCGAATGAACACCGAATAACATTTACTGCTTACCTCTGTGGTCAGCACATGGACGCTCAGAGCTATTATGATCGCGTCGAAACCGCTCTTGAGGACGCGGCGTACGAGCCGACCGAGGTCGACGAGATCGGCACCGTCTGGCATAAAGAAACCGAGGACCCGACAATCGGAATCACACACGTCTGTGTGACGGTTATCGAGGCAGACGGAATCGACGAATCATCGCTCAAAGCGACTGCTGAGGAGTTCCGTGGCGTGTTGGGCGAGATTGCACCGACCCAGCCTGGTGGCATGAAAAACCTCTTTGGCTACATTGTGTTTGCAGACCACGAACTCAGCGACCGGCTCATCGAGTTTGCGACCGAGGAGTACACTGTCGCCGACCGCCGAACGAGTGTGTTTCCACTACTGTTTGAGCTGTCGACCGAAACGCTGCACCTCCATCCCGTCCCTCGGCTCAAGGGTCGCGGCTTTTATGAAAAGCAGAAACTCGACGCCGAATCACTGTTTGCTGTCTGAGCAGTCCCACAGTATTAGACTGTTGTCCGCGTAGGTGTGGTATGGACACACTCGATGCCACCGTCATGGAGACGCTTGAGGCCGACTCCGTGTACATCGAGACCAACGGGGTTCGCCTCCACACCGTTCAGGCCGGGCCTGAAGACGGCCCGCTCGTGGTCTTGTTGCATGGGTTTCCAGAATGCTGGTACGGCTGGCACCGACAACTCGGCCCGCTTGCCAAGGCGGGTTATCGGGTCGTCATCCCCGACCAGCGCGGCTACAACCTGAGCGAGAAACCCCGCGGCGTCGACAGCTACCACATCCGAGAGCTTGCGGCTGATATCGTTGGGCTCATCGACGCCCTTGGCTACGAGCAGGCGGCCGTTGGGGGTCACGACTGGGGAGCCGCAGTCGCGTGGTGGCTCGCACTCGAATACCCGGACCGACTCTCACAACTCTGTATCGTCAACGTCCCCCATCCCACGGTGTTCGAACGAACGCTACGGTCGAGTTGGAGCCAGCGGAAAAACAGCTGGTATGTCGGGTTCTTCCAGCTGCCCGTGCTACCGGAAGCAGCGATGCGGCTCGGCAACTACTGGCTGTTGGCCCGCTCGTTGACCGACAGCAGTCGACCGGACGCCTTTACCCAAACCGATATCGCTCGCTACCGTATGGCGTGGTCCCAGCCGGGCGCATTGACCGGGATGATCAACTGGTATCGGGCGATTGTGCGGGCACGGCCGCAGCCCGTTCGCCAGCAGGTCGAGACACCGACGCGAATCCTGTGGGGGATGGGCGACGAGTTTCTCGACAGCGAGATGGCCCACCGAAGCATCAAGTACTGTCTCGACGGCGAACTACAGACAATCGAGAATGCGACCCACTGGGTTCTCCACGAAGAGCCAGCGCTGGTCGTCGACGCACTCTTCGATCAGTTGCCCGAGCCAACGCCGAGGGCCGTCGACCGCTGATCTGGGCTACGCTGACATCGCTCGACCGGACGTGCTTTTGTATCGTCGCTGCCTACAGAGCGTATGTTACTCGTTCGGGGATACGGCGGCGGGACGGCACTGACGGGCACCGTCTTCGAACGCGGCGAAGAGCCGCCAGTATATAAGGGCGCGCCGGACGAAGACGCCCCCTACGTCTGGGTGTGTGATGCCTTCTATGAGGTCGAAAGCGGCGGGACGTCGATGGAACTCGATGGCCGAGAGATCCGAATCGCCTTCGAGTCTCCGATGCCACGAGGGTTCGAAACCCGCCAGCAGGCACTCGAAGCAGCCGATGACCACATCAAAACCCAGTTCGCCCGAATCGGCGTCGACCCCGCAAGCGTCGAGATCGAAATCGTCCCGACCGATCCAGCCTGATCAGGCGTCGATATCGTCGACCTCTGCAGACTCGTCTTTCGTCAGGCGGAACTGATCGATCCGGTCGTACAGCTCCTCGCTGGTCGCGCTCAGATCAGTTGCCCGATGAGCGACCTGATCAGTTGCGGTTGATTGCTGTTCGAGCCCCGCCGAAATCTGCTGGACCGACGCCGACAGCTCCTCGCTCATCGAGGCGGCGTTGTCGATAGTTGAGCCGAAGCTGTCCATGTTCTCGGCCTGGCTTTCGACCGCGCCGCTGACCTCGGCGGTCGACGCGCTGACAGCTTCGACGGCCGATTCGATCTCGCCGACAGAGTCGACAACGCGTTCGACGGCGTCGGCTCCTGCAGCGACCTCCTCGTTGGTAGTAGTGATCTGGGCGGCGACTTCGGCGGTCTGGTCCTGTGCATCAGTGATGATGTTCTCAATCTCGTCGGCCGACTGTTTTGATTCTTCGGCGAGTTTTTTCACCTCGTCGGCGACCACCGCAAAGCCATCGCCGTCGTCGCCGGCGCGGGCAGCCTCAATGGCAGCGTTGAGCGCGAGCAGATTGGTCTGGTCGGCAATCGACGAGATCACCTCCAGCGTTTCGCCGACGGCTTCCATCCGTCGTTCGAGGCGTCGGACCTCGTCAGTAATCTCTGCGGTGGCATCCGTTGTCGATCGAATCTGGTCGACCGCTTCAGTTCCCTCCTTGGCGCCATCGAGGGCGAGCTTGCTGGCCTCCGAGGTTTCGGCGTCGATCTCCTGGACAGAGGCGGTAATCTCTTCGATGCTGGCAGTCAACTCCGAGGCAGCGAGATCCGCCTCGTCGGTTTGTTCGGCCAGCCGCTGTGACCCGTTGGCCATCTCTTCAGTCGATTGGCTGATCTCTTCGATCGAGGCGGAAACCTCCTCGCTGTTGGCGCTCAACTGCTGGCTGGTGTCGTCGAGATCGTCGGCCAGCAGGGTGAGCCGCGAGAGCACGGTCCGGTAGTTCTCGACAGCGGTCGACAGCTGTGCGCTGAGATCGCTGAACTCTTCGTGGACTGTCTGGATCTCACTGAACGACGCAGAGGGCTCTGGAACCGTCGGTTCAATGGTGAGATCGCCTGCAGCCATTCGAGCAATCTTGTCCTCGAGATCGTTGGTCACGTCCTGCTGGTAGGCCTCAAGTTGATCAAGTCGCTGTTGGTCGTCAGTCTGGACGTCGACCGTCTCAACGGCAGCCAGCACCGTCCCGTCGTCGTCCAGCAGTGGCGTAATAGTTCGAGACAGCATACGTTGCTCGCCATCAATCGAGACGTCTTCAGTATGTTCGGTGAGTGGCCGCCCCGTCTCCAAGACGCGATGGGTGAGCTGCTGGCCGCCGTGGATGGCTGACGGAGGGCGCCCGACTGCAGCGGTCTTGGTCGTGCCGAACCGCTCGACCACGGCCGTATTGCAGTGGAGTACTGCTCCCTTCGTGTCGACAATCAGCGTCGGGTCAGCGAGCCCGTCGAGCACGCCTGCCAGAAGCCGGCTCGTATCGAGTGCATCGACAGCATCGGCCGCTGCGGCCGCCGTTTCGTCGGCGGATTGGGTCCCAGTATCAGAAGCGCCAGCGGGTGAGTTGACTGGTTTGTCAGAAGCTGAGTCGACCGATCCATCGACGAGTGAACCGTCTGGCTGCTTGTCAACAGACGTCGCCGATTCGGAGATGTCGTCCCACGCAACCGGCGTCTGGTGTTCGTCGTCAGTGGTCTGTGTTTGCTTGTCTCCCGCCTCGGTCACCAACAGCCGGTTGAGTAGGCGTTTCATGAAAGCCATTAACTACCATTATATATAAATATACACTATAAATGTTGATTAATTAACCAAGATATTTTACATCGTAAACAGACTTGTGAGCAATTCTTATCAAGCTAGAAAAGCAAGTATACATGATGTCCCTCGCAGACGTTATTGAGTACGTCAAAGGAAACGAGAAAACCCTCGTCGTGTTCAATCCACCAGCCGGTAGCACGCTCGTTTCAGATCTGCGAGACTACTTCAAGACCCAGAACGTCGACGTCAAAACCCAGCAGACACCTTCGGGAGAGCCCTCCGGCATTGCGGTGTTGCAGCTCGACGAGGAGGTGCTTGCGTCGGTGCCGCTCGATCAACTCCAAGAGCTCGTCGACGGTGGAGCACTCGAACACGGCGGCCTCGGCGTCGACGACGCGAAGTACCACGAAATCCTCAGCCACCTCAAAGAGACGACGTTTACCTCCTACAACAAACGCCGGATGGTGTTGATCTCCCATGAGATCGAAGACCGCGCGCTGCGAGTCAACAGCGGCCGGCTGCTGACCGGCTTTCAGTATAACTCGAAACTGCTCGACCAGCGGACGCTGTATGAGCGACTCGGGACGACGAATCTCGACATTCACACCTTCGCAGTGCCGGACGGCCCAACGGTCGACATCGAGGGAGTGAGCCACCACGCCGAACCCAACGAGGAGATCGAACGCTCGTGGTTCGTTGTGTTCGACGGCGGCGGCCAAAACCGATACAAAACTGCACTACTGGCGACCGAGCAGGCACCGAACCAGTTTTATGGCTTTTGGAGCGACGATCCGGGCGTTGTCGACCAGATAGACGACTACCTTGACCGTGTGTACGTACAGGCGAAAGCCTAACACTCAGATATCTTCGCCGGCCCACCGGATTGAATCGTACGTTCGCAGCGACTCACTTTTGAACTGGGCTTCAAATTTTCGGCGGAGTGACTGTTTTTCGGCCGCGCTGATTCGGGCCAATTCGTCGGCTTTCGCCACAGCCCGCGGCGGGCCGCGCTCGGCGGCGACCTCTGAGAGAACCTGCGTGGTGAGCTGCTGGCGGACCTCGTCGTCTTTCGTCACGGCGTAGGGAGCCTCTACTTTGTAACAGATGTCGTGTCGTGGGTCATAGATGATACAGAACGTGACTTCGTAGGCTTCGGCTGGAAGCGTTCGGTCGACACCCAGTGCGTCACCGCTGGCGGCCATTGTCTCGTCGGGCCCGCCGCGGGAGACGAACCACGAACTAAAGGTGAGTTCCTCGGTGCGTCGACGGCGGCCGGTGGTGTCGTCTTCGTCTCCGTTCTCAGGTTCGTGATGGCGTTCGAGCAGTCGGGTGAAAAATGCCGTATCGTCGGGCCATGGCACCTCAAAACCAGTATCCTTTCGGGCCAGCGTTGAGGTGATCACGCGCGCTGAGGGGTTTTTTACGAAGCCAACGATGGGCACACCGCGGTCGACGAACGTCTCGACGAGCCGGATGTAGTTTTCAAGCACGCGCTTGGGCCGAGCCTCGTAGGTGAGTTCTTCGAGTTCGGGTGTCCGGTCTCGCCACGTGAGGATCTCTTTGGGATACAGTGGGCCGTCCAGAATCAGCAGTTCGTCGACGCTGTCGGCATGTTCCAGCGCGTGAGAGCTCTCAGCGAAATACAGCGCCAGCGCGTGGACAACCGCCTCGGCGTACTTGTTGACCCGTGGGGCGCGAATCACCCGTCGACGGCTGTGGCCTGTGTCGTAGGCGACCCATTCAGTATCAGATAGCTGGGTCGGATCGTTTGTGTGGGCAGTGACCACAATCGTCCGGGCCCGGTGGGTGTCGATATCCGAGGGCTCGACACCCATCGCGGCGTGTGCCAGATCCAACACCAGCCCGTTTTTAAATGCGGTCGGATTGATCGTCCCCGAATCGATGCCGTGGACGGTCTTGAAGGGCCGATCGACCAGCGCGATTGAATCGATGTCGACACATTGGCGTCGAGGCTCACCGAGCGGTTCGATCACCGCAGTCCCCCGGTCTATGAGTGGATCAAGCCACTTGGTGAACACCGTCTCGGCAAACTGGCTGTGGTCGCTGTCATCGGCCGTTTCGGCAACTGATCCGGCCAGACGGGCAATCGCGTCGACGTGGATCGGATCGAGCGTCACAGCTAACCCCCCGCGGGCCACTCTCAAAAACTGATTGGTCGGCTACGTCTTGGGCAAGCAGTCGCTAGGCTCAAATCAGTGGAATCCAAACAGTCGGCTATGTCGATACGGGGGGTCGCCTTTGACCTCGATTACACCCTTGCGGTGACGACGAAAGACCGCGATGCGATTCTACGAGACGCAGTCGACGCGGTCGACGGCCCACAGATCCATCGCGAAGAGTATCTCACAGCCCACCGAGAGAACCTAACGACACAGAGTCGGACGCCAGTGTTTCGGGACCTATTGGTCGACAGACCAACAAACGTCGACCCCGAGGAGTTAGCCGGTGCCTACCGCAAGGAGATCAGTGACGCACTCGAACCGCTAGCCGGCATCGAGACGTTTATTCAGGAGTTGCGAAGCACCTACCGTGTTGGACTGCTCACCAACGGGTCAGTGCTCGCCCAGCGATCGAAAATCGAACAGCTCGGTTGGGAGGAGCTGTTCGATACCACGTTAGTTACTGGGGAGCTACCGGCCGGCAAACCCGACACGGCAGCGTTCGATGCGCTGCTCGATGGACTCGGGACGGCAGCCAACGAAACAGTGTACATCGGTGATACACCACTCGATGATATCGAGGGTGCGACCGAGTCGGGCCTATATGCGATTCAGGTACTGTTTGAGGGAGGCCCGGATCGTGACCCGCGCGCTGACGGCTACGTCGACCGCGAGCGACTCGTCGACGAGCTTCCGGGTCTCATCGACTCACTCTGCTGAGTCGGCTGGATCGACCGCGTCGACCACCGCTTCAAAAACGGGAAGCACCTGTTTTGCAGCCGCGCCATCCTCGACGAACACCAGTGTTCGCGGCGGCTCGACAGCTTTCGGCCGCGTCCGTAGATTGGCCCCGCGGGCGGCTTCGGCCGCGATGTCCGGAGTCACAAGGAACTCGATTCGAGCACGTTCCGGCTGGACATAGACGCTGGCAATAGGGCGTAGATCGGCGTCGACGGTTTCATCGAGTGTGGTTTGGCCGCGCTCACGCGTGATCGCTTCGGGTGTCGAGACGAGTGCGACCCGGTAGGCCAGCGCGCCGTCGGCTGTCGGCTCAACACCGGGGTCGGCGTCGACGACGACAGCCGTCGCAAGCGAGCCACGGTTGCCGGTGAGCTCGGAGGCCAAAAGCTGAGCGATGCGGGTGCCATCACGGAGTCGATCCTGAACCATACGGATGCTCGGCAGTGGGCACTTAAGAGGCTTCAAGTTCCGCCCGAACGCTGTCGACGACAGCCGCACAGTCGATGTCGTTGTGCCGGGCGACGACGACCGCGGCAGCCTCCAAGGTGATTCCAAGCCGCCGCTGGGTTTCGTTGGTCGCTGCGACGGCCTCCTGTTTCGAGAGGCCACCCGAGATCATCAACTCGAGCAGCTGTTCGAACGTCGACTGCTCGCGGAGGATATCCGTATCAGGGGTGAATCCCTCGGGGATCTCGACGTCGTCGACATCGAACGTCGGCCGCAGGTCGCCGTCGCTGTTTTCGAGGAGGCCGCGGCCGACCGCCACATCGACCAGACGCTTTGCCTGATCCGGCGAAAACCACGCTCTGTCGAGCGAGAGCGCGACGACAAACTCGCCTTCGCCCAACGAACGGGCCCCCTGTTGGCGAAAGGGGACCGTGATGGCGACTTGGAGACTCATACACGAAGGGTAGTCGACACGTAACTAAAGCTTGCGACGTTCGGTCAGGTCTCCATTGCTCATTGCCAGCAGTCCCGTGCGACCGCCAAGTCGTCATGGGTGTTGATGTTTTGAAACGTCGACGGCCCGACGTGTGCGCGGACGATCCGTTCGTCGACGACACGCGGTTCAACGTGGTCGACAAGCCGTTTAATACGAGGGTCACCACCGGATTCGACCTCTCGGCAGGCGGCTCTGGCGGCGCGAACGTGATAGACTGCCGGAAACGGCCGGGGGTGGCCGTCAAACGTTGGGACTGCGCCGGTTCGATTCCGACTGCGAGCAAACAAGAACTCGAGAAACGCTGCCGGAACTGCAGGCATATCGCAGGGCACCACTGCCGCGTAGGTGGCAGCGGTGTCGTCGAGTGCAGTTCGCAAGCCGACAAGCGGCCCTCGGTCCGGTATTTTGTCGATCACGAACCGAACCGAAAACTCATCGAGTGCGTCGGCGAACGCCTCTTGTTGGTCTCGCCGACAGCTCACGAGCAACTCATCGACAACAGGTGCAAGCCCCTCGGCGACATGCCACAACAGCGGCTTGCCGTCCAACGGTGCGAGCGCCTTGTCGACGGTTGGAAACCGCTTCGAGCGGCCGCCGGCAAGCACGATTCCCGCACGGCCGGTGTCGATAGGTGCAGTGCTGTGGGTGGTCTCGGTGTCGTCGCTCATACCGAACGCACGGTACCGTGTCGACTGTCAGTTGCCCAAATAGCCAGTAGATGGAGTGAAATTCGGGTATATATCACGGATAGCTGTAGACACATATACGGATAGGCGATTAAAACACTGACCATTGAAAAAATAATATACAAGCAGTTATTACTGGACAGATAGCGAATACATAAAGAAGTATAAAGACATTATATACTGATTCAGCGGAAATAATGGTATAAAAGTACAAAGCCACAGTGCGCGTTCCGGTGTTTCGTAGCTGAGTTGTAGTTGACACCTAGTCGATTGCCGTGTTTTCTCGACATAGTTCTAGGCTGTTCGCGAGAGACGTTTGCGGTGAGATTGTCATTGCTTCGACGCGCTTAAGCGACCGTGGAACGAATCTGTCTGGGATGAGTGACCCGGCTCTGGATGTGGTCGAATTCGTTCTGACGGCCCACCTGTATACCGATGACCAGTCGTTGGACGAGAACGATCTTCCACCGCGTTTTCGACAAGTATTCTGGACAGCGAGATCTGACAGCGAGCCCGACCGACACACGAGCACAGACGAGCCACAGCCGCCAGGCAGTATCGAGCGGCCGCTCCGAGCGACCGAGTCTGTCGCCCGAACTGCAACCGGCGTCGACCGGCCTTGGGAAGCGATCTCCGATCTCTTGTTTACCCAGCGCGAGGAGTTCTCGGGCGCACTCTCGATCACCCAACCCGAGATGGCTATCGAGTGGTATCTCAACCGAGTCGACGACGAGCGACTCTCGACGAATCCCACGATTGCCGCAGCCGTCGAAAACGAACCAGGCGTCGACATAACCCACGCCGAGGCACGTGAGAACAACCGGCCAATTCAGGCC
Source organism: Haloferacaceae archaeon (assembly GCA_003554115.1). The sequence goes on from PWFE01000031.1 coordinate 12,000, forward strand.
GACCGCGTCTGGATCGATGCGCTGCTCTCGCAGTATTTCGATACGGACGACGACGACGAAAGCGAGATGCTGGATCTCGTTCACGTTCGGGCCCCTGAAGAGATCGAGATGCAACTCGACGATTTGGTGTTGACCGCAGATCAGGAAGGCGAGATCCAAAAGATCGTCAAAGCAATCGAACACCGTGATTATCTGGCTTCAATTGGGCTCCGAGAAATCGGGAAACTGCTGTTTGTCGGCCCGCCGGGAACCGGAAAAACCACGATTTCACGCGCCCTAGCCCACGAACTTGGCCTTCCGTTCGTCGAGGTGAAACTCTCGATGATCACCAGCCAGTATCTCGGCGAGACGGCCAAAAACGTCGAGAAAACGTTCGAGGTGGCCAAACGCCTGTCGCCGTGCATTCTGTTTATCGACGAGTTCGACTCGGTTGCCAAAACTCGCCGGTCGGACGAACACGCCGCGCTTAAACGTGCGGTCAACACGCTGTTGAAATCAATCGATGATATTTCGTTGATCCGTGATGACGTGCTGTTGATCGGCGCGACCAACCACCCTGATCAGCTGGATGCCGCGGCCTGGCGACGGTTTGACGAGATCGTCAACTTCCCGAAACCCGACCGTGGAATGCGGGCAGACATTCTCGAAGTGATTACCCGACAGATGGACATTGTCGACTTCGATCCGGCGGCAGTGGCCAGCGAAACCGAGGGACTCACTGGAAGTGATCTCCGGATGGTGCTCCGAGAGGCAGTCCTCGAAGCGCTCACCGAAGAGCGGATGGAGCTTACTCAGGCGGATCTGCTCGATGCAGTCGCTGATTTCGAAGAACGGGACAATCTCAAGAACATGGATATGATCGACGGTGATGGTGCTCACATCACAGGGAGTGGAAGTGGACACGACCACGACCACAGCCACGATCACGACCACGACCACGAGCATAACCACAGCGAGTCAGGCGACGACAGCAGTGCGACCAGCGGTGATCACGAAACTGTCGAGGCCAAACCGCAAGATCAGACACACTAAGTCGAATGACGATGCTGGTTACGCTGTTGGGAACGGGCGATACAACGGGCACACCCACCGTTGGTTGTGAGTGTGAAACTTGTCAGAAAGCTAGTGAACGTGGGATCGAACGAAGCCGGTTTTCAGTTCATATCGAAAACGAACACACCGGCGAGTCGATTCTGATCGATTTGAGTCCGGATTTTCGCCACCAGTTTCTCAGCCACAACGTCGACCTCCCGGACGCAGCGATTGTAAGTCACATCCATTTCGACCACATCGACGGGTTAGGCAATGCCTACCGCCTGTTCGATTCGCTGCCGGTGTACGCTGCGAACGAAGTCGACCCCCAGACAGGCGAGTCGGTCGCCGACACTATCCGCGAGAAGTATCACTATCTGGACACCGTGACTGTTCACGACGTCAGGCCGTTCGAGTCGGTCGAAATCTGTGGGCTCGAAGTGACGCTTGTTCCCGTTGATCACCCGCCACTGCTCTGTTTCGGGCTCGTCGTCGAAGACCCCGAAACAGGTGCGAGACTCTCTTTGTCCGGTGATACGAGCTACAATGTCCCCGAACGCTCCCGCGAGCGGCTTCGCAAACCGGATCTGTTTTTGGTCGACGGGATTGTCCCTGCCTCGCTGTGTGAGTATCATCCGATCGGCGGAACGCACACTGACGACGCAGGTATTCCCCGAACGTTCGGCAGCAAACATATGACGCGCGAAGGCGCACTCGAACTGGCCGACGAACTCGACGCCGAGGTGACGCGAATCGTCCATACAGCTCACTACTATCCGGCCGACGAAGCGTTCGCCGAACCGCTCGCAGTCGACGGCGAACAGTATCGACTCGATGGGGCTGTTCGGCGTGTCGACGCCGACGCGCCAGCAAACAGCTAGCTTACAGTTCGAGCAGTTCGATGAGATTCCCTTCAGGATCTCTGACAAATAGGATTTTCGTGCCGGTTTCGGTTGTTTGCGGCGGACTCACTGTCTCGACGCTGGACGGCAAGTTCTCATAAAAGCTGTCGAGGTCGTCGACTTCGAGTCCCAGATGTATCGCACCCTGATCGTTGAGTTGTGGCAGCCGGCTGTCGGTGCCAACAGGGTCGTACTCGACGAGTTCGAGCCGGATCGCCCCAGCGTCGAGATGTGCAAAGCGCGCGCTCGCGCCGTCGATGTCGACGCCGGTCTCAAAGGCCTTGCCGCTGACCTCGAAAGTGGCAACAACACTGCACGCGAACACCTCGGTATAAAAGTCGATGGCGCGGTCGAGATCACGAACAGTGACACCGACGTGATGACTGGAGACTGAAGACATACCGGTGGTCTATCGCCAGCGATTCAAAAGGCTTCGACTCTCAGTGACCAACTGTCGGCTGTTCGGAGCTATCTATAGCGGCGGCGAGTTGGCAGGCACGCTGGCCGCGTTTGGTATGTCGACGGTTGTCAGCGAACGATTTGAGCGCCGTCTCTAAGAGCTGCCAGTCATCGGTCCTAAACGACGACGCTGGCTCTGGAGCGTCCGCCGAGCCGGCAAGCGCAGTCTCCGGTCCCCAGCTGTCGTCGATCTCGAAGATGTACGCTGTCGGATCGATCTCACAGGCGGCCGCAATCGTTTCGACCAGCTGCCAAGCCCGTCGCTGTTTCGGAGTCGCTGCCTCCGGATCTGTGAGTGTAACGAGTGCCTCAATACAGACGAGCCAATCCTGTCGATGCCAACCCGAAGCTGGCTCACCACGCCCACCAGTTGAACCCATACTGAGACTGTGTGACACATCTCATATAAACTTCCGGCTTCACGCTACCGGGACCAACGCCGACCGACACGACGAGAGAAAGCCGCCGGTAAACTGACGAGTAGTCAGTGACTACGGCAGCCGAGCCAGTGTATCGGCCCTCTGTGGGTGTGTCTGAACAGCGTGGGATTGGTCTCTACAAACCGGCTAACAATATCCCAACCGACCAGTCGACGGAGTATGTCTTGGAAACGGGTCGGCGGTCGGAATCCAACAGGTAGCTCTCGTCTGATTACAAATGAGATGCGACTGAAACAAACGCGGCTGACCAACAGCACTTTGAGGACGCTACGATAGATTACCGTATGCAAACAGTTGTCCTCGCGGCGGGTGAGGGAAGCCGGATGCGTCCGCTTACTGCCGCCCTACCTAAACCGATGTTGCCGGTGGCGGGTCGACCGCTGCTCGAACACACACTTGATCGTGCTGTCGAGGCCGGTGCAAGCCGGTTGCTCGTCGTCGTCGGCTACGAAGCCGACCGCGTGAGAGATCATTTCGGCAGCCAGCACCGCGGAGTCGACGTCGAATACGCAGTCCAACACCAGCAGCGCGGCACCGCAGATGCCGTAAATGCAGCCAAACCGCTGTTGGATGACGGGCCGTTCGTCGTGCTCAACGGCGATGCACTCTACGATTTGGAGTCGTTACAAACGCTGTACAGCAATGGCCCGGCAGTTGGCTCCTACCGGGTCGAAAACCCCAGTTCATACGGCGTCCTCCAACTCGACGAGCGTGATGACACCCGTGTGCGTGGGGTAGTCGAAAAACCGGCAAACCCCAAATCGAACCTGATCAACACCGGTGCGTACGTGTTTCCGGCCGCCGCCCAGCAGTTGTTGGGTGTCGAAGCCTCTGAGCGGGGTGAATTGGAGCTGACGGATGTCCTTGAAGCAGTCTGTAATCGGGAGTCGGTGACAGCTGTCCCCTTTGATCGCTGGCTGGATGTCGGTCGACCATGGGAGCTGTTGGCGGCCAACGAGTGGCTGCTCGAATCGTTACCGACCCGGATCGATGGCGAGCTACACGAACAGGCAACGGTCGATGGACCGGTCGTTGTCGAAGACGGGACGACGATCAAAGCAGGCGTCACAATCGAAGGGCCGGCCTACATCGCCAGCGGTGCAACAGTTGGTCCAAACGCCTACATCCGGGGGGCGACGTATCTCGGCTCCGAGACGAAGGTCGGCCACGCCGTCGAGATCAAAAACAGCATTCTACTGGACGAAACGAGCGTTGGCCATCTCTCGTATGTCGGTGACAGCGTCCTTGGCCAGCGTGTCAACTTCGGTGCGGGAACGACTGTCGCAAATCTCAGACACGACAGCCAGCCAGTCAAGCTGACCGTAAAAGGCGAACGCGTCTCGACAGGTCGCCGGAAACTCGGCGTGATTGTCGGCGACGACGCTAAAACCGCGATTAATACTAGTCTCAACGCGGGTGTCGTCCTCGGCACGTCGATGACGACCGAACCGGGCGAAGTGATCACTCGCGACCGCTGGGAGTAGTCACGAAGAGACCGCAGAGTCGGCGTACTCGGCTTCGATCTGTTCGATCGTCTCCCAGTGATCTCGAACGGTGGTCGAAACCTGATAGATAACGCCGTAGCAGTCGCCCGTTTTCGTAATGAGGTCGTGTTCTTCGAGCACTGAGAGATGGTGCCGAACAGTCGTATAATCAAGTTCGAGCCGCTGGGCCAACTGGTTGGCGTTTCGCGGACGGTCACGAAGCACACGGAGCACACGCAGTCGGTTTCGACCACCGCTCGTCCCAGTCAGCACATACCACAGCACTCCGTTCATTGTTCGTACCACTCAACGAACCGCACTAAGGCTGACGGCCAGTAACTGATAGATCAGCTTTGTCAACTATTCACGAAGGGTGAAAAACGCGGCCGCGGACGGCGGTCGACATCAGCGTCATAGATCAACACAAATACGGGCCAACTACTAATAATTTAGTTACCAAATTAGGAACGAGTATGGAACGAAACAGGGCGGAATCCGGAAATCGAACAAAAGGCTTCAACGCAAACCGGCGAACGCGACAATGCCCAAACAGAACCGCCGCACCCTACTGAAAACCGTTGGTGGTATCGCAACCGTTGGATTCCTCGCAGGCTGTGCCGAAGAAGAGGAACCGGCCGAAGAAGAAGAGGAACCAGCTCCTGACGAAGAAGAGCCCGAAGAAGAAGAAGATCCGATGGAGGAGGAAGAAGAGCCTGAAGAAGACGACCCAATGGAGGAAGACGAAGAAGAACCAGAGCCCGGTGAAGAAGACGAAGAAGACGATCCGATGGAAGAGGACGAAGAGGAACCAGAACCAGGTGAAGAAGACGAAGAAGACGATCCGATGGAGGAAGACGAAGAGGAACCCGGTGAAGAAGACGAAGAAGACGGATTGTAACCGTCGACTGGGTTCGACCCATCAGTAGCACTCTTTTCTCGCTTATGAGTGGGTCTTCGTAACCCGCTCGATAGCCTGCTCGCAGAGCCGTCTAGCAACTGTATCGGTCCGTGCTTCAGCAGTGATTCGAATCAGCGGCTGGGTGCCGCTGGCTCGGATCAGAAACCAGCCGGTCTCAGTTTCGACCCGAAGGCCGTCGGTAGTATCAACGTGGTCGAACTCGGAGTCGAGAGCCGCAGTGACGTGGTCGATAACAGCCGATTTCCGGTCGACCGTGATGGTTTCTCGATACAGTGGGTAGCTCTCGATGCGACCGATCAGTGTGGACAGTGGGCCATCACTACCGACGAGCGCGGCGAGTTTGCAGGCCGCCAGCGGGCCGTCCGGACACAGTGTTTCGTCGGGCCAGATCCACGCACCGCTCGGTTCACCACCAAAGACGGCTTTTGGGTTGGCTGCGGCTTCGGCAACGAACACGTCGCCCACCTTGGTCCGAACCATCTCGCCGCCGGCTGCAGCGATCGCGTCGTCGACACAAAGGCTGGTATCGACGGGAACAGCAACCTGACCGCCGCCAGCCTGCTCGACCGCACGTTGGCCGAACAGTGCCAACAGGATGTCCTTGGGAACGAACGTGCCCGTCTCATCGACTGCGAGCATGCGGTCGGCATCCCCATCGTGGGCAACTCCCAGATCAGCATCAGTGTGAGCAACCTGCGCACAGAGATCGGTCAGTGTCTCAGCGGTCGGCTCGCTGGGGCGACCCGGAAAAGCGCCGTCTGGCTGGGCGTTGAGCGTCGTCACATCGGCTCCAAGCGTGGTGAGTGCAGCAGCGGTGAGGCTCCCAACCCCGTTGCCAACGTCGACGACGATTTTGAGGCCCTCGACAGCATCGGCGTCGACCGCTTCGACCAGTGCTTTTCGGTGGGCAGCACTCGCCGCCTCGGTTCGGGTTCGCTCGCCAGTGCCGTCCCAGGCGGCCAAGGTGTAGGCTTCTTGGTCGATAATCTCGGTGATTTGCTTGCGTCTGTCAGTGTCGAACGCTTGGCCGGAGGGCGTCCAGAGCTTGATCCCGTTGTCGGGTGCTGGATTGTGTGAGGCAGTGATGACGACGCCAGCATCCGCACCGAGCCGGTCGATACTCCGGGCGAGCGTCGGTGTTGCTACTTGGCCGAGGTCGACGACGTCCGCACCACACTCAGCGAGGCCGGCGGCGACAGCGTCAGTCAGAAATCGACCACTCTCTCGGGCATCCCGGCCGACAAGCACACGGCTTGCGCCATCGGTTGCGACCGCCCGGCCAACACTGAGTGCGAGGTCAGCTGTGACCGTCTCACCGAGTGGCCCACGAATACCGCTGGTTCCGAACATGTGTATGCTGTCGACGTCGTGAGTATTAGTTACACGATCCCTACGGTGGCGTAGC
>PWFE01000103.1 GCA_003554115.1 Haloferacaceae archaeon
CGACGACGTACGCGACGGCTTCGGCCTCGACTTCGCGTTTCGCCCGCTCGGTGTCGTCGTCGATGTCGAAGTGGAGCAGGGCGTGTGCGTACTCGTGAATTAGTGTCCGCGCAAGGTCGGCCTCATTCTCCCGATCACGCACCTCAACCCGCGGTTGCATATCGACGAGACTCAGCTGCTCGCAGATGCCCTTCGCCTCGCCGTGGGTCCACTCCTCGGCTGGAACGATTCGCACCGTCACACCGAGTTCATCAGCGGCGGCAGTCAACTGTTCGACGAGGTCGTCGGGGTCCCCGGTCGCTTCCGTGGCCAGGTCGGGAAGCGGCTCACCTTCGGTCTGGGAGACGTCGAACACCGGCGCAGGCTTGAAACCGACGAGGCCCTCTGACCACTTCTCGGGCGGCGTCTCGTCGTACTCACAGTCACTGTCCTCGTGGTAGCTCGGCGAGTTCTCGCACTCCGGGCACTGCGTGGTGATGATCGGCGCCCAGATCCAGATGGCCGACTCCCCCTCCGTGACGTGGCGGTCGAACTCTTCCTGCCACGTCCGGTAGCCCGCCACCCGAGTCGCCTCGGGACACTGCCGCTTGATCAGGAGCGTGTTCCGGTAGGAGTAGTCGTGGAAACGACTCTGGACATCGAGCCACTCTTGGAACTCTTCGCTGGCCTGCGCGTCGTCGACGCCGGCGACGAGGTCGTCGATCCACTGTTCGATAGTGCTGTTCATCTCGTCTGATCGCGTGTCGGTCTGGTCGAAGGAGACCGACGAGTCTCTGGTCGTAGCCATTGTGTTCACCGAATCGAATTCACGGCGACTGCGTCTGTTCTGACCGCGCTGCACCCCTCTGGGGCGTTCAAAAAACCGCTCTGTCGGTCAGCGGAGCTCGTGGCGTTCGTCCGCGACGCCGACCGTGACGAGGTACTCGAGGAACTCGTCAAACCGGTCGACGTCGCTAGGCGTGTCGGTCGCAAGGTGGCGTGCCCACTCGATGGCCCACTGGAAGGCGGGATCCGTGCCGCCCTTGCCGTGAATGTACCACCATCGGGCCGCTTTCAGCACGACCAGCGGATTCGTCGGCGGCTGCTCGCCGGCGAGCCCACGGGTGATGGATTCGATTTCGTCGGGGACATCGGCGGAATCGACCTCCGCTGATTGCGTGTTGTCGATATTGACGGGGATATCGTCGATCGAGACGTTGTCAGGACTCTGTTGTTGACTCACTGGAAGTCACCTCTGAGGGCTTTCGAAGGAGCCCTCGCCCTCTCTGGGGGCACGAAAAACAGAGCAAGCTTATTAACCAACAATACTGAAGATCTCGCGGAAATGTTGGTTAAAAACTGAGCTCAATCTTCGTCCTCACGCAGCTCTTCAGCCTTCCACTTGAGCCGGCGCAGAATCTGCGTTCGATTCTGGTGGGCGTTCTCGTAGGCAACACACTCCCGAAGCGTCTCCATATCGGGAATCGTCGCAATACCGGCCTTGACCAATCGGTAATTCGGTGCTTCAAGACGCTTCTCAGGTGGGAATTCGTCGTCGCTCCCGTCGCTAATCGTGGACTGTTCCATCTCGGTAGCCCTCCACCTCTCTAGGGCGAGAAAAACAGAACAGACGACTACATCATCGACGCGGCGTCAGGCCATCGCCTCTTGGAACCGCTCCCGGAGCGCGTCCTCGCGTTCCTCGAACTGCTCGACTTTCTCCTGCAGGTCGTCGCTGACGCGTTCGATGCTCGCCAGTGCTCGTTCGCCGGCCAGCGAGGCTTGTGACCCGTCGTCCCCGTCCGCCTCTAGCTGCTGCTCGTAGGCCTGCTCGACGCGCTCGATCGTACCTTCCGGGTTGAACAGGATGTCGTTGGCGATCCGGACGTACTGATCGAGGGACGCCCCCTCTTTCCCCTGGAAGAAGTGAGTAAGCGCGTACGTGGCGCCGGAATGCAGTGTCCACATATCGATCTCGACCGGTGAGGCCGCGTTGGCCTCGGCATCGCTCGCAGCGCGCTCGGCCAGGTAGTCCGGGAAGCCCAGCAGACTGTAGAACTCCGTGACGGTGAAGGGGAGCTCGGAGAAGTCGAGTTCGATGTCCTGGGCGTCTCGGATGAACTCGAAGAGGTCGTCGGCGACGAGTTCGACCTGTGCGAGGAGCTCCTCCCACCAGGTGCGGAAGTTCCGCACGTCGCCGACGTGCTTAATGACCTCCTTGTCGGTGAGCGAGCGCATCGTGTTCGAACAATAGCCGTCCTGAGCGAAGCCCTCCACGTAAACGGCGTGTTCGCCGAAGAAGTCGTAGCCTGACGTGACACCCATCGTGATCGGCTCCGACCGGCCGGGGAGGCGCACCTCGAGGCCGTCGAACATGATGTCCATATGAACCTCGCCGCCGCCTCGGTAGCGCCGAATCTCACCGAACATCACGTCGCCCAACGGCGTTCCGTCGATGGTTTCCTCGCGGAGGACCTCCTCCAGCGGCCCGTAGACGTCGACCGGGTTGATGATTGCGTACGAGTCGGTCGGCACATGGAACAATGGATCCGTCTCAGCGTCGTCATCTCGGGCCTCCTGCCGAGCTCGACTCGGCTCAACGAGCGCGTTGAACCGCTCCGTCTCAACCCATTCGTCGGTGAAAGGGTTCTGGTACGCCACGGTCGTCTCGACGGCCTGCGGGAGATCACGAATCGCCTCGGCGAAGGTCACGGAATCTGCATCTCCGTGACGATCTCGGTACCACTCGGGTAGTTCGGTGTCAGTACGTCCATCGACGCCAGCGAAGATGGTTCTGGACTCTGGATCTTTCATTTCGGTCACCTCACTTCAGGAATCCTCGTCGACTCACGACTGCATCGTCTCGCGCCCTGCGCCCCTCTGCCGGGCGCAAAAACAACACCATGTTAACCAACACCGGACACCAAAGGCGGGAAACCGTTGGTTAACAATCTCACCGTCCTAGTGAGGTCTGTTCCTGATCGGACTCAGCAGGAACTTCGCAGAGAAAACGCCATTTCGACCGCTCATGAATCTGCTTGTCGGGCCGGTTGCTAGCCTGACCGAGATTCGTTTTACGGTGGGAGGTGGCGATCGTAGATATTCCGCCGATGTCCGACCGCTTCGACAATGAGGACATCGTCGTCTCGGTCCCACGTGATGATCGCACGATAGTCGCCAGCACGAAGTTTGTAGTACGGATACCCGCTGAGTTTTTCGAGGCGATGGGAGGTCCAATCCTTCGCCTCGTCGAGTTTCTTTATTAACCGCTCTTGGGCTTCCGATTCAAGCCCCTCCAGCAAATCGAGTGCTTTTGGCGTCCACTCGATATCAGTCATCGATGTCCAGCCGGTCCTTTACGTCGTCCTGCGACACGGTCTCGCCTTGCTCTCGCTGCTCCCGACTCTCTGTTAGATGCTCCAGCGCTTCCGCGGAGAGCTGCGTTGGCGGGTTGACGGCGTCCCGAAGTGCGTCACGGATGAACTCGGATTTGTTCGCATAGCCACGCTCCTCCCAGACATCGTCGACCTGTGCCAGCAGCGACTGTGGCACCCGGACGTTGATCTTCTCCATTTCACCGTCGCCGCCGGCGTCGCTGTCAGTGCTCATATGCTGTGATACGCTCGTATCACGTAAGTACCTTCGGTCGGATGTCTCGACCGTGATTGACGAGGTCGAGACTGCGCTCGGGTGAGAGCTGCCGATGCTCCGAGAGGTTCAGGACGACGGCTTGGCCGTCGACGCGGAAGCCGACGTATTCAACCGGATTTCGGCGGCACTGAGCGGACGATGCTGCTGGAACTGCGTCCGAACTGCTCACAGGTATCTTCCCATTCATTTCTTGCTCGCGGGAGGCTCGATGCCCCCCCGCACCCCTCTCGGGGGTTTAACAAACAGAACGAGCTGCGTTCGGCAACGTATTTGACAGTCCCACTGCACTATCGGAATATATCGGGATGGCAGTACTGGACGACCTCTCGGGGTTCGAGTTCGAGGACGTGATCGAGGATGTGTTCCGAAATCTCGGCTACGAAAACGTCCGGCAGGCCGAGAAAACGGCCGACGAGGGGCGGGACGTGATGATGGAAGAGGTTATCGATGGCACCCGTCGTGGGATCGTCGTCGAGTGCAAACACACCAGTACCGTCGGCCGTCCGGTCGTCCAGAAACTCCACTCGGCGATCGCGACGTTCGACTTCGACGGCCCAAAACGCGGGATGGTCGTCACGACGGGCCGGTTTACGAACCCTGCACAGGAGTACGCCCAGCGCCTCCAAGTGAACGACGATCCACATCCGATCGAGTTGATCGACGGCGAGGACCTCCGAGAGATTGCTGACGAGATCGGCCTCGATCTCTACAACGGTCGCATCGAAATCCTCTGTGACGAGACGTTGCGACCGTACGATGCGGCGGCTGACGTGGATGCACCCATTCGGGAGGCGTTTCGGGATATCGAGAACATCG
>PWFE01000084.1 GCA_003554115.1 Haloferacaceae archaeon
ATGTCAACCAGCTCGAACGCTTTTTGAACGACGGGCTGAACTCTGCGTTCCGGATGATCGTCATGGTCGTCGCTATCGCCGCTTACCTCATCTATCTCAACCCGCAACTGTCGGTTGTCGCTCTCTCTCCAGTCCCGCTGATCGCCGTCTTTACCTACATATTCGTCAAAACAATCCAACCCAAATACGCCGCCGTCCGGTCGTCGGTCGGGACGGTCAACTCCCGGCTCGAAAACAATCTCGGCGGCATTCAGGTGATCAAATCCTCGAACACCGAGGAGTTCGAATCCGGCCGCGTCGACGACGTCTCGCGGGACTATTACGAGACCAACTGGGGAGCGATCACCATTCGCATCCGGTTTTTCCCCGGCCTCCAACTGATCTCGGGTGCAGGATTCATTCTCACCTTCTTGGTTGGCGGCTACTGGGTGTTTTCAGGGGTTGGCCCGGGGCCGTTCACGGGCACGCTGTCGACAGGTGAGTTCGTCGTTTTTATTCTCTTTACCCAGCAACTCGTCTGGCCGATGGCCCAATTCGGACAGATTATCAACATGTACCAGCGCGCCGAAGCCTCCGCCGAGCGCATCTTTGGGCTGATGGACGAAACCGAATCACTGGAGGCCGACAGCGAAACCGAGGATTTGGTCGTCTCTACGGGCCGCGTCGACTACGACGACGTCAGTTTCAGTTACGAAGACGACCAACCGATTCTCGACGATATTGCGTTCACCGTCGACGGCGGCGAGACGCTCGCGCTTGTGGGGCCAACTGGGGCCGGCAAGTCGACCGTGCTCAAACTCCTGTTGCGGCTCTACGATGTCGACGACGGTGCGATCAGCATCGATGGCCAAGACATCCGCGAGGTAAGCCGCAGGTCACTGCGCCAATCGATTGGCTACGTCGGCCAGGAGTCGTATCTGTTCTACGGCACCGTCCGGGACAACATCGCCTACGGCAGTTTCGAGGCCACCGACCGTGAAATCCGCGAGGCTGCCGAAGCTGCCGAGGCTCACGCATTCATCCAGAACCTTCCTGAGGGCTACGACACCATGGTGGGCGAACGCGGTGTCAAACTCTCGGGTGGTCAACGCCAGCGACTCTGTATTGCGCGCGCAATGCTCGAAGACCCTGATATTCTCGTCCTCGATGAGGCAACAAGCGACGTCGACACCGAGACGGAAATGCTAATCCAGCGAAGCCTTGATGGGCTGACCACCGACCGAACGACGTTTGCGATTGCACACCGACTGTCGACAATCAAAGACGCCGACCAGATTGTCGTGCTCGAAGACGGCCGAATTGTCGAACAGGGCACACACGACGAACTCATTCGGCAGGACGGACTGTACGCCCATCTGTGGGGTGTTCAGGCCGGCGAAATCGATTCATTGCCCCAAGAGTTCATCGAGCGGGCCTCACGCCGCGGAGCCAGAACGGAAGCCGCCGAAGACGACTAAAACGATTGGGTTTCGTCGCTATCCTGATCCAGCCCACGGTCGGAGTACCCCTTTTCGCCAACGGCCTCACCACCGACCATATTCAAAACGGCCTGACGAACCTCGTCAGCATCGCCGAACTCGTGGTCGGTCTCGTGGGTGTAGGGGCCGAGTGCCTCCTCAAAGGACTCCTCGCCGCTTGGGAGTTCGAGTTTTTGCTCGCCGTACTCCTCGATGAGCGCGTCGGCAGTCGTTGGATACTCGTGGGATTCGAGCTTTTCCTCCAGTTCGCCGAACTCGACGCCGAGTTCGCGGCTTCCTTGGTCGGTGTCGTCGACCGTAATGTCGGTTTCGTCATCTGAGCCTGTGTTAGCCATAGCCTACTAACCGACGCCCGGCAGCCACAAACCGGTTTGGAGCCGTCGAACCGTCGACCAGTCGACTGACTGGGATTTAAATACATCACCCACCCTCGAACGAGTATGCAGCTTTCGGAGTCGACGTGGCCTGCGGTGGCGGATCTCGAAACCGACCTCGCGGTCATCCCGGTCGGCAGCACCGAACAGCACGGCCCGCACGCTCCGCTTGGGACCGACGCACTGACCGCCGAAGCCGTTGCCAAGGCGGGAGTCGAGGTGTATACCGAAGAGACGGGCGTCGACGTGCCAATTGCGCCGGTGATTCCGGTCGGTGTTGCCGAAGAACACCGCGCCTTCGATGGGACGCTGTGGGTCTCGCCGGACACGTTTCGGGCTTACGTCCGCGAAACTGCCGAAAGCCTCGCGGATCACGGTTTCGACCGAATTGTCTTCGTCAACGGCCACGGTGGCAACGTCGACGCGCTCGGTGAGGTTGCGGGCGACATCTCCCGACACAGCGACGCCTATGCGGTCGCCTTCACGTGGTTCGACAGCGTCGACAGTGAGCATCCGATGGGCCACGGCGGACCCCGAGAGACAGCCGTCCTTCGGCATCTTCACCCGAACCTCGTCGACGAAGCCGAGGCCGAAACGGCGACAGAGAACGGAAGCGACCACTGGGGCGAATGGGTTTCGGGGGTTAATCTGGCTCACGACTCGGCAGAATTTTCGGAGAACGGTGTTGTCGGCGATCCATCCACCGGGAGCGCCCAAGACGGCGAAAAATTGGTGGCGGCGGCGGCCGACGCACTGGCTTCGCTGCTGGCGGCTGTCGACGCACGAAACTGCTCGGAGTAGGGAGTGCCTACTCGGCTGTTTCGGCTTCGGCAGCCTCTTCGGACTCCGCACTGGCGGCCTCTTCGACGGCCTCGTGGGCGTCCTGCAACTCGCCGCGCAGGGCAGGAATCGTCGAGGTGAGCCCGCTGACGTCTTGGCCCGCGCTGTCGACGGTTTCGATTAGCTCCTCGACGGCTTCGATCTCTTCGTGTAGCTCCTCGGGGTTCTCGAAGGCATCGGCGCGAGAGCCGAGCGTGAACCACTTTTTAGCCTGCCGGAGGTGGTCGGCGGCCTCACCCACGTTGAGGGCAGATTTGAGGCTGTTGAGCACCCCAAGGACGTTATCGGCGGGGGCATCCCAGATCGACTCCGGGTCGGGTAGTTCCGCGCGGGCCTCCGCAAGGTGTGTTTCGACATCGTCGCGTATCTCGTCGGCGGCCTCACCGAACAGCTCGTCGTCATCGAGGGTCGACTGGCTCATATATAATGATTGATTTCCGTTGGTATAAAAACGAGCCCGAAAGTGAAAGTGAAAGCGAAAGTAAAATCGGCGGGTTTGGGAACCCAAACTGGTGGTTAGTCGTCGACTGAAACCAGTTTCATCAGCGGATAGCCGTCTTCCATTTCCATGCGCGTGTGGGCGGTGACGCCCTCGTATTCAATCCGCATCTCGACAGTCATCAAACTACCTGTGAGTTCCGTATACCCGTTTTTGTGGCCGATGGCGTCGTCGACCGCGTCGTCGTCGATCTGGACGACCACCGACTCACAGAACGGCTGGTTTTCGATCGATTCGGCCATTGCCGTTTCGAGGCTTCGCGTGCTATCGGGGCTGACAGGCGTGCCTGCAAACTGATGATACAGCGAGCCGAACTTAATGCCGGCCTCGAAGGCGACCTGATGGGCGTCAGTAACCATAAATAGACTTCAGTCGGACAGCCTAAGGGCGTTTGCTTTCGGCTCCTCGGGACGACAGAACAGAACCGCGCGATACTTAGGCATCCTACACGCTTTGCCGAATGAATGGCGAGATCTGTCCTCTTGACCGGGGCTGGCGGACGTGTCGGGCAAGCCATCCTTCGGGATCTGGGCGAGGCACACGACTGGCGACTGCTTGATCGTGAGCCGTTGCCCCGAGGGAAGTTGCCGGACGGCATGGACAACAGCGACGTGTACGTCGCTGACATCACTGACAAACAGGCAGTCAGGGAGGCTGTTCGCGGCTGTGAGGTCATTATCCACCTCGCGGGTGACCCCCGGACGAACGCGCCGTGGAACAGCGTCCTGCGGAACAACATCGACGGCACCCAAACCGTCCTTGAGGTAGCTGTCGAAGAGGGCGTCGACAAAGTCGCCTTCGCCTCGTCGAACCACACAGTCGGCTTCTATGAACACGAGCGCAAACCCGACATCTATCGTGATCACGACGATTATCGACTCGATGGCACCGAACTCCCACGGCCGACCAACCTGTATGGTGTCTCGAAAGTTGCTGGCGAATCTCTTGCTCGCTACTATCACGACGAACACGACCTGTCAGTCGTTTGCGTCCGAATCGGAAACCTGACCGAGTCACACCCGCCACGGAATTACGAGCGTGGCCAAGCGATGTGGCTTTCGTATACTGACTGTGCACATCTGTTCGACTGCTGTGTCACTGCGGACTACGACTACGAGATTGTTTACGGCATCTCGGACAACGACCGGAAATACTACGATATTGAGCCTGCGCGTGAGATTCTGGGCTACGACCCTCAGGACAACTCCGCGGATTTCCATCTCGACGGCACGCCGAAAAACGA
>PWFE01000074.1 GCA_003554115.1 Haloferacaceae archaeon
AAACTCGACTGGGCTGCCGACTGTCCGTTGATTACAGAACTTATCGACAACGAGGGGACGATTCTGTCGGCCGAGGGAGATACCACGATGTGGCGCTTCGAACTTCGGTTTCCGAGCCATCCCGATGTCTCACAGTTTTTCCAAGATGTCACCACTGAGAGCGAAATCGAGATCCACCT
Organism: Haloferacaceae archaeon; assembly: GCA_003554115.1. The sequence goes on from PWFE01000074.1 coordinate 180, forward strand.
TTCGTCGCTCGTCAATGAGGTTGCCTACCAGTCAGGCGAAGAGTTGCTGTTGACCGACAAACAGCGTGCGGCACTCGAAACTGCCATTGAGATGGGCTACTTTGAGGTTCCTCGGACCGCCCATCTCGATGACATCGCTACGGAACTCGGCATTTCGCCCTCGTCAGCCAGCGCGCTGTTGCGGCGCGGGGCTCGACAGTTTCTGTCGTTTCATCTTCGCGTGTAGTGGCTCACAACACGACACAGAAGAACCGAGAGACAGACCGCTCAGCCGTCACCGAACAAGTACGTCTGATACTCGTCTTCGTTGTCCCGAAACAGTCGCTCAGTTCCGTCGTGATCGGTGATTGTTCCGGCTTCGACCTCGTGGATCTCTTCGACAACCGTCGGGTCGACTTTCTCGGTGACCTCAAACGTCTCGATTGGACGGATCAACCCCCACAGCGCGCCAACCGAATGCGCGAACACCGCAAGCGGCGTCAGGACAAGCAAAATCGGCCACAAAATCGGGTGTTTCCGGTAGCCGACGATGCCGGCTCCTGTATAGACGAACAGCATCGTCACCAACACCAGCGAGATTGTCGAGTACAGCTCCATCGACGGCGCGGTGCCCGGAAACAGGTGGGCGACTAAAATCAACACCGGGACGAACGGGGAAAACGCCCAGGCGATAATCCGAGTGTAGTACAGTGGCCGGTAGGCCAGCGGCAACAGTCCACCATCACGCAGCGTTCCCGAAATCCAGCGTCGACGTTGTTTGATCAGCGACCGGATTGACGGTGGAGCCTGATTCCGAAAGCGGGCGTCGACGAGTCGGTAGGTAAGATCGCGCGTTTCGGCTGCCCGCCAGATGAAGTTCGTATCCTCGGTAATGGTGGCCACATCCCACGTGATTTCGTCTTCGATCTCATGGCGGATCGCCACACCGCCGCCCCACGCATACAGCGGATACCGCAGGCGATGAAAGCCCAACTGCTCGAACTGGTAGCCGACTCGGAAGATTTCACACAGATACGCCAGCCGCGAGCCAGTGTAGATCGGTTTCTCTGAAAACTGGACGATGTCGGCATCTGGCACGCCATCGAACCCAGCCATCAGGGTATCCTCGTCCAGATACAGGACGTACTCCCTGTCGCATGGGACGTGTTGACGGGCCCACTCGACGGCTCGGCCCTTGTTCGTGGCCGCACATTCGAAGGCCTCGTCGACAACGTGAACAGTCGCCCCCTCGATGCTGATGTCGCGTTCGGCAATCACGCGGATGTCGTCGATTGTGCTTGGAACCGAATTTACGGTTGCCTGGACGACGGCCTCAGAACCGATAGTGAGAATCCGAACTTGGATATCCGAGTCCTCCCAGTCGTCGACTCCAGTGCGATTCCACCCCCGTGAGAGCACGACCACTTCGAACAGCCACCAGCTGACCGAAAACGCATACAGTAGTAGCGCCACCCACAACAGAACCACGACTACTCCGACAACCGGGTTCGACGCAAAATATTCAAGCACGTTGAATTACTGTATCAGCCAACTGGTTTAGTGATTGTTGGTTTTATTGATTGATTATTCGACTGTTTGTGGTAACTGAATCCTGATCTCGGTGCCGCGCGGCTCACAGTCGTCGACCTGAATGCCGCCGCCGGAGCGTTTGATCGTCCAGTAGACCAGCCACAACCCTAGGCCGCTGCCGTGTGAGAGCACGTCGATGGCTTCGCCGGATTCGAGCACTTCGGTGTCGAACGCCGAGATTCCCGGGCCGTTGTCACGAATGCTGAGAATCGCCTGTCCGTCGTCGACCGAGAGGGTGGCGTGTAGCTGTGGTTTCTCGCTGTCGTTGTGGATCACTGCGTTCGTAAACAGCTCCTCAAGCGCTGGCTCAAGCGTGCTCGTCGCAGCGACCGACAGCTGTGAGGGGCCTCTCACTTCAATGTCGACATCAGGCCACTGTGTGGCCGTCTTTGTGGCGACATCTCGGAGTAGCGTTCCAAGCTCGACAGGAGCTGTTCCGGTCGACTCACTGAGTGCGGCCGTGATCGCTCGGGATTTCTCGCTTGTCGTCAGCAGGTCTTCGGCCCGCTTGACAATGACATCGGCAGCGGCCTCCAACTCGCCGTCGACGCCCGCCTTGAGCTGTTCGCCGCGGCCGTGGATCACGTTCAGGTTGTTGCGAATGTTGTGCCGCAGAATGTTGTCCAGAACGTGCAGCTGTCGGGTTCGCTCTTCGAGATCCGTCACGTTCCGACAGATCGCCAGCGTCCCCGCCAGCTCGCCGCCCTCATAGTAGGGGTAGCGACTAGTATAAAAGACGGCCTCGCGGTCGCTGTATTCGAACGTCGGCTCGACGCTGTACTCGATGGGCTGTTCGGTCTCGATCACCCGCTGTTTGTTGCGGGCAATCGTCGTCGCTGTCTCGGGGTCCATGAACTCGTATTCGTCATCGCTGAGCAGCTCTTCGCGCGTGAGGCCGGCAAATGAACACAGCGCGTCGTTGACCAACCGGAAGTTGCCGTCGACCGTCTGGAGCATGATCGGATCTTCGAGGCGTTCGACGATATCGCGGTGCAACGAAAGCCGGTTTTCGAGTGCTTTCCGCTCGGTGATATCGGTCTGGACGGCGACGAACGCCGTCGGCTTGCCGTTTTCGACGATTGGGGCGATTGTCTGGTCGGCGATATACTGCGAGCCGTCTTCGCGCTGGTTGGTGATCTCTTCGCGCCAGGTGTCGCCGTCGGTGATCGTCCCCCACAACTCCTCGTAGTAGCTCTCGGTCATCTCCCCAGAGTGGAGTAGCTCGGTCGACTCACCGACGGCCTTCTCGCGGCTGTAGCCCGTCATCGACTCGAACGCCGGGTTGACGTACTCGATGGTGCCATCGGTGTCGCTCATCAAAATCGCATGCCCGGAGGCCTCGACAGCCTGTTTGAACTTTCGGAGTTGGTCGGTCTGGGCCTGCAGATTCAGCGACTGATCGCGGAGCCGCACTAACGCCTGCAGTCGCCATTCGAGTTCGGCCTGTCTGATCGGCACCGACAGCAACTCATCAACGGTCGTCTCGAAAACAGTATCCGAAAGTCGACTCTGGGGGGTTCCCAGCAGTTGGCTTTCGAGATCGCTCACCAACAGCAACACGGGCAATAACGCCGGTTTCGCCGCCGTCTTGGCGGCTCGAATCGCCTCGCTGTGGGCGTCCAACCCCGGCTGGTCGACGATACACAGATCGAACGTCGACTCCGCAAGTGGCCCCTCGACAACCACGTAGCCATCGTGGTCGGCAAGCCACTCTCGGAGCACCCGCTGGTTGCCGCTGTCGTTCAGCAGGGGGTAGACAGCCGCCGGCTCGTCGTCCGCCAGCCCGTCGTCCGCTGTCGGTGCGTCAGTCATCGTTCCAGTCGGGCGTGCCCGTCAGAATGCGACGAAGGTTCGTCAGCGGCTCGCCCACCGTGAGACCCTGATCGGTGATCTCCAGTGTTCGGAGCGTCGACTCGAAGTCGCTGGTCCGCTTTTTGAGCACGCCGATGACTTTCCGGAGTTCGCCGCGGTACTCGACGTGTCGGAGCACGATGATGTCGTCGGCCAGATGGCTGACTTGGTGTTCGGTCGCCCGGAAATCGCCGGTGATCTGGTGGACTTCGTTGACGACGATGCCGGTGGTGTTCATGTTGCGGAGGTACCGCCCGATTTTGATCAGCTCTCTGGCCGGATCGCCGCCCATCCCGCGGAAGGCGCGTTCGTAGCCGCTGACGCCGTCAATCATGACCACGTCCGTCTCTTTTCGTTCGACCTCGGTTCGAATCCGGTGGGTGAACTCGTCGACGGTCAACTCGTCGGTCCCGATCTCTTCGACCGTGATCAGGCCCTCTGAGACGTACTGTTTGAGTGGGGTCCCGATCGCGTCGGCGCGTTTGAACAGGGTGCGGCGGCTCTCTTCGAACGCATATAGCACCGACCGCTGGCCGGTGCGTGCTGCCTCTGCAAGAAACGCCATCCCGGTTGTCGTTTTGCCGACGCCGGTCGGCCCGGTCAGAAACGAGACAGTGCCACTCGTCATCCCGCCGCCCAACAGCGAATCGAGTTCGTCGACGCCCGACGACAGCGTCGAAAGCTCGCCCTCGCGGTAGTGCGCAGACGGATTGAGTGTGGGCCACAGCTGCATGCCGGTGTCGTCGATGGTGACCGTATGCGGCC